>NZ_JACARZ010000068.1:0-9065 GCF_013386315.1 Pseudomonas sp. P7779
GCCTGGTGGATGTGCTCACCGAACACGCCGAAGAGAATGCACAGATCATTCCAGTCAGCGTGTTCTGGGGCCAGTCGCCCGACAGCGAGTCCAGCCCCTGGAAACTGCTGTTCGCCGACAGCTGGGCCGTCACCGGCCGCCTGCGCCGGCTGCTGAGCATCCTGATCCTGGGCCGCAAGACCCGGGTGCAATTCTCCGCGCCCATCAACCTGCGTGAGTTGATCGAGCACAATAAAGGCCACGAACGCACCGTGCGCATGGCCCAACGCATCCTGCGGGTGCACTTTCGCAACCTGAAAACCGCAGTGATCGGCCCCGACCTGTCCCACCGGCGCAACCTGGTGAAGGGCCTGGTGAACATGCCACTGGTACGCCAGGCGATCCTCGACGAGGCCGAACGCGAGAAAATCACCCCCGAGAAAGCCAAGGCCCAGGCCCTGCGCTATGGCAACGAGATCGCCTCGGACTACACCTACACCGCCATCCGTTTCCTCGAAGTGGTGCTGAGCTGGTTCTGGAACAAGATCTACGACGGCATCAAGGTCAACAACATCGAAGGTGTGCAAAAGGTCGCCCAGGGCTACGAGGTGATCTATGTACCGTGCCATCGCAGCCATATCGACTACCTGCTGCTCTCCTACCTCCTGTTCAAGAATGGCTTGACCCCGCCGCACATCGCCGCCGGGATCAACCTGAACATGCCGGTGATCGGCAGCCTGTTGCGCCGTGGCGGGGCGTTTTTCATGCGCCGCACCTTCAAGGGCAACCCGCTGTACACCTCGGTGTTCAACGAATACCTGCACACCTTGTTCACCAAGGGTTTCCCGGTGGAATACTTCGTCGAAGGCGGACGCTCGCGCACCGGGCGCATGCTGCAACCGAAGACCGGGATGCTGGCGATCACCCTGCGCAGCTTCCTGCGTTCCTCGCGCATGCCCATCGTGTTCGTGCCGGTGTACATCGGCTATGAGCGGGTGCTGGAAGGCCGCACTTACCTGGGCGAACTGCGCGGTGCGAGCAAGAAGAAAGAGTCGATATTCGATATTTTCAAAGTGGTCGGCGCCCTCAAGCAGCGCTTTGGCCAGGTCGCCGTGAACTTCGGCGAACCGATCAAGCTGGCTGAATTCCTCGACAGCGAGCAGCCCGACTGGCGCTCCCAGGAGCTGGGCCCGAACTACAAGCCGGCGTGGCTCAACGAAACCACCAACCGCCTCGGCGAACGGGTGGCGCAACACTTGAACGAAGCGGCGGCGATCAATCCGGTGAACCTGGTGGCCCTCGCGCTGCTGTCCACCACCCGCCTGGCCCTGGACGAACAGGCGATGGCGCGCCAGCTGGATCTGTACCTGGCACTGCTGCGCAAGGTGCCCTACTCGCCCCACACCACCCTGCCGGAAGGCGACGGCCTGGCGCTGATCAAGCACGTCAAGGACATGCACCTGCTGTCGGAACAGAGCGATGCACTGGGCAAGATCCTCTACCTGGACGAGCAGAACGCCGTCCTGATGACCTACTACCGCAACAACGTGCTGCACATTTTTGCCCTGCCGGCGCTGCTGGCGAGTTTCTTCCAGAGCAGCTCGCGGATGAGCCGCGAACAGATCCTGCGCTATACCCGTGCGCTCTACCCGTACCTGCAATCGGAGCTGTTTATCCGCTGGTCCCTGGACGAACTGGATGCTGTGGTCGACCAGTGGCTGGACGCCTTCGTCGAACAAGGCCTGCTGCGTTTTGAAAACGACGTGTACCTGCGCCCGGCGCCCAGCTCACGGCAGTTTGTGCTGTTGACCCTGCTGTCCAAGAGCATCGCCCAGACCCTGCAACGCTTCTACATGGCGATCTCGCTGCTGCTCAACAGCGGCCAGAACAGCATCAGCGCCGAAGAGCTGGAAGACCTGTGCACGGTCATGGCCCAGCGCCTGTCGATCCTGCACGGCCTGAATGCCCCGGAGTTCTTCGACAAGAGCCTTTTCCGACATTTTATCCAGACCCTGCTGGAGCAAGATGTGCTGCGTCGCGACGAGGCCGGCAAACTGAGCTATCACCCGCTGCTGGGTGAGCTGGCCGAAGGCGCAGCCAAACGCGTATTGCCCGCGGAGATTCGCCTGTCAATTCGCCAGGTCGCACTGCATCGCAGCGAAGAGGCGCCAGACCAGCCTGTGGTACCCGAAGAAACACACTAGAGTGACCGAGGCGCCAGGGTGTTTCTGGCGCCGTTGACAAGGAGCTGCACCATGAAAAAAATCATCCTCCTGGGCCTGACCGCCCTGCTGGGAGCCTGCCAGACCATGAGCCCCGCGCCCAAAGCCAGCCTCGATGGCGAAGTCTTCTACCTGCAACGCATCGCCCTGCCGCCCGCCGCCACCTTGAGTGTGACCCTGCAGGATGTGTCCTTGATGGATGCCCCGGCCGTGACCCTGGCCGAGCAGAAAGGCCCGGTGAAAGGCCAGGTGCCGCTGCCCTTTCATCTGAGCTACGACCCGACCCAGGTCAAGCCTGGCCACAGTTACTCAGTGAGCGCTCGCATCGAACTGGAGGGCAAGCTACTGTTTATCACCACCGAACGGCACTCCGTGCAGTTGAACGGCCAGGACCCACAACCGCTGCGCCTGCGCGTGGATGCGGTTGCACACTGATTAAAATATCGAACATAAGGAAGCGCCCATGCTCCGTAACTCCCTTCGCCTCACTGCCCTGTGCGCCGGCTTGCTGCTCGGTGCCAACGCCATGGCCTTGTCCCTCGGCAGCCTGTCCCAGGGCGACGCCACCGGCGGCCTCAAGGATGCACTGACCCAAGGCGCACAGATTGCCGTGAAACAACTGGGTGTGCCCGGTGGTTTCAGCAACAACCCCGAAGTGAAGATCGGCCTGCCGGGCAAGTTGGGCAAAGTCGCTGACAAGTTGAAAATGTTCGGCATGGGTGACCAGGTCACGCAACTTGAAACCAGCATGAACAAGGCGGCCGAGTCTGCTGTCACCCAGGCCCAGCCGATCCTGGTAAACGCGGTGAAAAACATGAGTGTGACCGATGCCAAGGGCATCCTCACCGGCGGCCAGGACTCGGCCACCCAGTACCTGAACAAAAGCAGCCGTGACGAGATCCGGGCCAAGTTCCTGCCGATCGTCAAGGCCGCTACCGACAAGGTCGGCGTGGCCCAGCAGTACAACGCGCTCGCCGGCAAGGCCGCCACCTTTGGCGCCATTGATGCCAAGAGCGCCAATGTCGAAAGCTACGTGACCGAACAGGCGCTGGACGGGCTGTTCAAGATGATCGCCCAGCAGGAAGAAACCATTCGCAAGAACCCGGCGGCGGCTGCCACCAGCTTGGCCAAGAAGGTGTTCGGCGCGCTGTAGACCATACCCGGCAACTAAAAACGCCCTGAACTATTCAGGGCGTTTTTTTTAATAGCGGCACTTGCAAGGCAAATCACTACCCACGGCATTGCCGTTGCTGCTGTTGGTGGTGTTGTTTTCGGTTTTGATATTAATGTTGATCTCGGGCTGGCCATTGCCATTGGACCGACCGAAATTCGGCCCTATTCCAAATACAGCCCCCAACAGGTGCAGTGGTGAAACCAGTACTGGAAAAATCATACACACTCCTCGATATCTATGGTCAAAAGCCCCCTCTGAGTGGCAAGGCAGCCCGAGTGGTTCCCGGGCTGCCTCGAGTCAGCGGCTATCGATGGATCGGAAAGAGTGCCGATGACCTCTGGTAGGGTTGGTGGGCCTCATGCACCGGCGCCTGGTGATACGGCTTGGGCCGCGCAGGCAGGACAGGCCCCGTTGGCCGGGAGTGATGGCCGTGGTTGAAACCGGGCCGTCCATGGCCGGGCTTGTGCGGTCGCGCCGTATCAGCTTCTTTATTGGAACCAGGCAACAGATTGCCCAGCAGTGACCCCAGGAAAGCACCTTTGAAAGCTGCCAGGGCAGACAAAATAAACATATGACACTCCATGAACTCATTGTTGTTCATCGGGACCGCAGGCTTGCGGCCCCGACAACGACGTCTGTCAATCAGACAATTCTGAGTGGAGCACCATGGGCAAACGTTCCGTCGCCCAGGGTCGCAGTTTGCGTCTATGTGTGAATGACCAGAGGCATTTCCTTACAGGACACCCCTGCCACTCGCAGCCTTACACCGCCTCCTTGCGCACCCGAAACCACGCCGCATACAGCGCGGGCAGGAACAACAGGGTCAATGCCGTCGCAACAATCAAGCCGCCCATGATCGCCACGGCCATCGGCCCGAAGAACACGCTGCGGGACAGCGGGATCATCGCCAGTACGGCCGCCAGCGCCGTCAGCACAATCGGCCGGAAGCGCCGCACGGTCGCCTCGATAATCGCCTGCCAGGGAGCCAGGCCGGCCTTGATGTCCTGCTCGATCTGGTCCACCAGGATCACCGAGTTACGCATGATCATCCCCGACAGCGCGATGGTCCCCAGCATCGCCACGAACCCAAAGGGCTGGCGGAACACCAGCAGGAACAGTGTCACCCCGATCAGGCCCAAGGGCGCCGTGAGAAACACCATCGCGGTGCGGGAGAAGCTGCGCAATTGCAGCATCAGCAAGGTCAGCACCACCACGATAAACAGCGGCACACCGGCCTTGACCGAGTTCTGCCCACGGGCGGAATCCTCGACCGTGCCGCCAACTTCCAGCAGGTAGCCGTCCGGCAGTTCAGCACGCACGCCTTCGAGGGTCGGCAGGATCTGCTGCACCAGGGTGGCCGGTTGTTCCTTGCCGTAGATATCGGCGCGAACGGTCACGGTCGGCAGGCGATTACGGTGCCAGATGATGCCTTCCTCAAAGCCGTATTCCAGGGTCGCGATCTGCGACAGCGCCACGCTCTTGCCGTTGTCGGTCGGCACCGCCAGGCTTGGCAGCAGCGACAGCTCGGTGCGCTCATGCACCGTGCCGCGCAGCAGGATTTCGATCAACTCGTTGTCTTCGCGATACTGGCTGACGCTGGAGCCCGTAAGGGAACTCTGGAGGAATTTCGACAGGTTGGCGGTGCTCACGCCGAGGGCACGGGCGCGGTCCTGGTCAACGTTGAGGTAGACGATCTTGCTCGGTTCTTCCCAGTCCAGGTGCACGTTGACCACGTGGGTATTTTCGCGAACCTTGGCCGCCACTTTCCGCGCCAGGGCCCGGACTTCTTCGATGTGCTCGCCCGTTACCCGGAACTGCACGGGGTAGCCAACCGGCGGGCCGTTTTCAAGCCGCGTAACCCGCGAACGCAGGTCCGGGAATTGTTCGTTGAGGGTTTCGATCAGCCAGGTGCGCAAGCTTTCGCGCTCCTCGATGGTCTTGGCCAACACCACAAACTGGGCAAAGCTGGCGGCCGGCAGTTGCTGGTCCAGCGGCAGGTAGAAACGTGGCGAACCGGTACCGACGTAGGCCACATAATTTTCAATACCTGCATGTTCCTTGAGCAAGGCTTCAAGGCGTTTGACCTGGTCAGCCGTATTGCTCAGGGACGCGCCTTCAGCCAGTTTCAGGTCGACCATCAGTTCCAGTCGCCCGGAAGCCGGGAAGAACTGCTGGGGCACAAAGCGGAACAGCGCCACCGAGCCGATAAACAGCAGCAAGGTCAGGACGATCACCGTCTTGCGCCGACGCACGCACCATTCCACCAGGCGTCTTACGCGCTGATAGAAGGGTGTGCCGTAGGGATCCGGCCCGTCGGTGCCATGCTTGGCCGCATGAATCTTCGCCAGGTCCGGCAGGAGTTTTTCCCCCAGGTACGGCACGAACATCACGGCGGCGACCCACGAGGCCAGCAGCGCAATGGTCACCACCTGGAAGATCGAGCGGGTGTATTCACCGGTGCTCGATTGCGCCGTGGCAATCGGCAGGAAACCCGCGGCCGTGATCAGGGTGCCGGTGAGCATCGGGAAGGCTGTGCTGGTCCAGGCGAAACTGGCGGCCTTGAGCCGGTCGTACCCCTGCTCCATTTTGATCGCCATCATTTCCACGGCGATGATCGCATCGTCCACCAGCAAGCCCAGCGCCAGCACCAGCGCGCCGAGGGAGATTTTGTGCAGGCCGATGCCGAGGTAATACATGGTGGCAAACGTCATGGCCAACACCAGCGGAATCGCCAGGGCGACCACCATGCCGGTGCGCACGCCCAGAGAGAAAAAGCTCACCAGCAACACAATCGCCAGGGCCTCGGCGAGCACCTGGACGAATTCGCCGACACTGGTTTTTACCGCTGCCGGCTGGTCCGACACCTTGCGCAGTTCCATACCGGCAGGAAGGTTCTTCTGCAGGCGTGCGAATTCGCCTTCCAGGGCCTTGCCCAGCACCAGGATGTCGCCACCATCACGCATGGCCACGGCCAACCCGATGGCGTCGGCGCCCATGTAGCGCATGCGCGGTGCCGGTGGATCGTTGAAGCCACGATGAATCTCGGCCACGTCACCGATACGGAACGTACGATCACCGACGCGGATCGGGAAGTCGCGAATCTCCTTAACGGTCTTGAAGTTGCCGGACACCCTTAACTGCACGCGCTCGCTCGGGGTTTCAAAGAAGCCGGCGGTGGACACCGCATTCTGTTCCTGCAACGCCTGCTGCACGGCCGCCAGCGGCAGGCCGAGGGTGGCGAGCTTGAGGTTGGACAGCTCGATCCAGATCTTCTCGTCCTGCAAGCCCAGCAGTTCGACCTTGCCGACATCCGGCACCCGTTGCAGCTGAATCTGGATGCGGTCGGCGTAGTCCTTGAGCACGGCGTAGTCAAAGCCATCGCCGGTCAGGGCGTAGATATTGCCGAAGGTGGTACCGAATTCATCGTTGAAAAACGGGCCCTGGATATCCGGTGGCAGGGTCTGGCGAATATCGCTGATTTTCTTGCGCACCTGGTACCAGAGGTCCGGGATCTCTGCGGAGTGCATCGAGTCCCGGGCCATGAAGGTGACCTGGGATTCACCGGGCCGCGAGAAGGAGACGATGCGCTCGTAGTCGCCGGTCTCCATCAATTTCTTTTCAATACGCTCGGTGACCTGGCGCGACACTTCCTGGGCCGTAGCGCCTGGCCAGTTGGTCTTGATCACCATGGCCTTGAAGGTAAACGGCGGGTCTTCGCTTTGTCCCAGCTTGGTGTAGGACAAGGTGCCGACCACTGCCAGCAGGATCATCAGGAACAGTACGATCTGGCGATTACGCAACGCCCATTCGGAAAGATTGAAACCCATCGGGGACTACTCCTTGGCCGCCAGACTTACCACTCGATTGGCGCGATCCACCGGGCGCACTTGCTGGCCCTCATGGAGTACATGCACACCGGCGGCGATCACCCAATCAGTGGGGTTCAAGCCTTCCAGCACCGGCACGGTTTTCTCGCCAAAGGCGCCGATCCGCACCGGTGTGCGCTTGAGGGTATTGTCGGGCTGCACCACCCAGACGTAGGACGCGCCGTTCTCCGCGCTCAGGGCAGACAGCGGCACCGCCAGGGGAATCACCCCGTCAGCCTGGATGAAGACGCGAGCGCTCTGCCCCAGTTCCGCAGGCACTTTGCCGCCGGTAAACGCGACGCGGGCGGCGAAGGTTCGCGACTTTGGATCGGCAGCCGGCGACAGTTCGCGGATGCGGCCGTTGAAGCGCTGGTCGGGCTGGCTCCACAGTTCCACGGACACCGGCTGGCCAATCTTGAAACGCCCGAAGCTTTGCTCCGGCAGGCTGATCAACACCTCCCGCTCGCCATCGGTGGCCAGGGTGAATACGGTCTGGCCGGCCGACACCACCTGACCGACTTCCACTGCACGCTTGGCGACCACGCCATCCTGGGGTGCGCGCAACACGGCGTAACCGGCCTGGTTATTGGCCACGTCGAATTCGGCCTTGATCTGCTTGAGGCGTGCTTCACCGGAGCGGTAGAGGTTTTCGGAATTGTCGTACTGGGAGCGGCTGACCATCTGACGGTCCATCAGGGTCTTGTAGCGGTCACGCTCGGCACGTACCAGGCTCAGGTTGGCGTCGGCAGCGGCGACCTGGGCGCGGGTGGCTTCCAGTTGCAGGCGTACGTCCTGAGGGTCGAGTTCGGCCAGGGGCTGGTTGGCCTTGACGCGCTCGCCCTCCTCCACCAGTCGTCGGCTGACTTTGCCGCCAATGCGAAAGGCCAGGTCGGGTTCATAGCGTGCACGCACCTCGCCCGGGTAGCTGTCGGAAGCCTGCGCCGAAGGCTCTGGCTGAACCACCATGGCCGGGCGGACGGTGGTTTGCGCCGCTTCTTCATGGCCACAGGCAGCCAACAGGAATAACAAGCTGGCAGGCAACGCGAGTGGCAGGAAATAGCTGCGCATGCTGAAGGACCTTTCGCTAATGGTGCTAGGAATAATTATACTGGCCAGTATGTTATTAATACCAAACTCACCAGTCCAGTAATAAAGTGAAAATGTCCGACAATCCTGTGAACACCAATAGCCCCGGGCGTCCCAAGGACATGGCAAAACGCCAGGCGATTCTTGATGCGGCGAAGATCCTGTTTTTGAGTAATGGGTATGCCAGTACCAGCATGGATGCCGTGGCAGTGGAGGCCGGGGTGTCGAAGCTGACGGTGTACAGCCATTTCACCGACAAGGAGACGCTGTTCTCGGCGGCGGTGGTTGCCAAGTGCGAAGAGCAGTTACCGGTGATGTATTTCGAGCTGCCCGAGGGTGTGCCGGTGGAGAAGGTGCTGCTCAATATCGCCCGCGGGTTTCATGTGCTGATCAATAGCGAGGAGTCGGTGAACCTGCATCGGTTGATGATGACTTCCGGGAGTCAGGATCCGAAGTTGTCGCAGATCTTTTTCGAGGCCGGGCCGATGCGTATGTTGCAGGGGATGGAGCGGCTGCTCTGTAAGATCGACCAAAGTGGCGCATTGCGTATTGCCAAACCGTTCACCGCGGCGGAGCATTTTTTTTGCTTGCTCAAGGGGACGGCGAATTTTTGTTTGTTGTATGGGTGTGGGGGGCAACTGAGCGCTGAGGCGGCCGAGGAGCATGTGCAGGAGGTTGTGGGGCTGTTTATGCGGGCTTATCGGGCTTTTTGAACTGAGTACATATCCGTTATTTAGG
>NZ_JACARZ010000069.1:0-46945 GCF_013386315.1 Pseudomonas sp. P7779
ATCGCCAACCCCAACCCCGCCCCATTCGCATTCCCACGACTATAAAACCGCTCGAACAACCGCCCAATCTCCCCTTCATCAATCCCCGGCCCCGCATCCTCCACACACAGCTGCACCACGCCCGAATCCTCCTCCCGCACCATCACCCTCACCTCACTCCCCGCCGGCGAGAAATTCAGCGCATTGGTCACCAGGTTCTGCAGCGCAATCGCCAACGCTATCGGGTCCGTTTCAATCCAGCATTCCTCATCCCCTTCCAGCACCAACTCAACGCCTTTCTCCATCGCCAGGGGCGTCAGTTCCGCAAGTTCTTCGCGCACCAACTCCGTCAACGGCACACGCACTCGTACGGTGTTGTTCAACTGCGGCTCGATCCGCGCCATGGTCAGCAGTTGGCTGCCAATACGCGTCGCCCGGTCCACGCCATTCACCAGGAAGTCCAACGCCTCTCGCCGCTGCTCCTCGGTTTCCGCGCTCTGGGCGTTCTGCGCGTGAATGCGCAATATCGCCAACGGCGTGCGCAGTTCATGCGCCGCGTCCGCGATAAACCGACGCTCCCGCTCCAGCAGGTCATCCACCTGCACCAGCAGGCGGTTCAGCGCGGTTTGCATCGGTTCCAGGTCCGCCGGCAACGGTTCAAGTTGCAGCGGTCGCAACGTATTGCTGTCCCGCCCGCGAATGGCCTGGGCCATGGCGCGCAAGGGCTTGAGGCCCCAGCCGATGGTCAGCCAGATCAACAACGCCAGCAGCGGCACGCCAATCAGGATGGGCCAGAGGGTGTGGCGGATGATGCGCTGGATCACGTCCTGGCGAATGTCGTCGCGCTCGCCCACCCAAATGAGCAGGCCTTGTTGCATGTCGGCGAGCATGAACGCGCACCAGTCGTTGCCGTTTTCCATCAGGTCGTGAGGCCCGAGGGTGGTGGGCGGTGCGTTGAGGATCGGCGCGTCGGTGGAGCGCACCAGCAGTTGGCCGTCGGCGCGCCATACCTGGAAGGTCAGGCGGGTTTCGTAGGGGTGCGCGGCGCCGTCTTCGCCGACGCGGCTCATGGCTTGATCGAAAGCCTGGTAGAGGCGGTCCCAGTCGGCATCGCCGGGGTCGCGCTGGCGCAGTACGCCTTGCAGCAAACGGGCACTTTGGGCGAGTTGAGCGTCGTAGACTTCTTCGATTTCGTGGTGGCTGTCCCGCAGCACCAGCCAACTGATCAGGCCATCACCCAGCAGGATCAGCACCAGTACCGGAATGAGGATGCGCGCGCGGACCGAATTCATGGTTTGAGTTCCACCATGTAGCCCACGCCACGCACGGTGCGGATCAGTTCGGTGGAGAGTTTTTTGCGCAGGTTGTGGATAAGGACTTCGAGGGTGTTGCTTTCGACGCGGTCCTGCCAGCCGTACAGCGCGCGGGACAACCGCTCGCGGGTGACGACTTTGCCGGGGCGCACCATCAGTTGATGGAGCAGTTGGTATTCCATCGGCGTGACCACAACGTCCTCGCCTTGATAACTGACCTGTTGGGTCACCGGGTCCAGGCTCACGCCCGCATGTTCCAGCAATGGCTGCGCGCGGCCCTGGCTGCGGCGCAACAGGGCGCGCACACGGGCCTTGAATTCTTCGACGTCGAAGGGTTTGACCAGGTAGTCGTCGGCGCCGGCGTCCAGGCCGGCGATGCGCTCGGCAGTGCCGTCGCGGGCGGTAAGGATCAGCACCGGCAGGTCGTATTGCTCGGCGCGCAGGGTTTGCAAGAGAGTCAGGCCGTCGAGGCGTGGCAGGCCGAGGTCAAGCAGCAGCAGGTCGAAGCTTTCGGTGCGCAACGCGTGCAAGGCGCTGACGCCATCCTGCAACCAGTCCAGGGTGTAGCCTTCGGCGCCCAGGGCCACGCGGATCCCTTGGCCAAGGGCACGATCATCTTCGACAAGGAGCAGGCGCATAACTGATTCTCTGGAGTAACCGGCGGCATGATGCCGTGTAACCGTCGAGGCTATTTCGGGAAAGATGTTACGGGCCGTTGCCAACTAAGCTTTCGCTAAGGTTGGTTTTGCACAGTGAAATCTCCCACATCTGCTGAGAGTGCTCCCATGCGCAAAATTCTCTTGCTGTCGCTGATTATCGCCAGCCCCATGGCCTTCGCCGGCCCGCAATGCACCACTGCCGAGCGCTCGCAATGGCAGGACCAGAAGGCCTTTCAGGAGCAACTCAAGGCCCAGGGCTACGAGATCAGCAAGTTCAAGGTCACTGACGGCAACTGCTACGAGATCTATGGCTTTGACAAGGACAAGCGCAAGGTCGAGATCTACCACGATCCAGTCACCGGCAAGGCCGTGAAGACAGAGATCAAGGGCTGATGCCAGCCACCTCCCTGCGCCTCTGGGACCCGGTGGTGAGGGTGTTTCACCTCTCCATCGCCGGCGTCTTTGTGGCCAATTACTTCTTCAACGAGGCAGGCGACGACTGGCACGTATGGCTGGGCTATTACGCCATGGCCTGGTTGCTGGTGCGGTTGGTGTGGGGATTTGTCGGTCCGCGCAGCGCGCGCTGGGCGGACTTCTGGCCAACGCCGGAAAGGCTCATGGGCCATGTGCGTTCACTGCTCAACCGCCGGCCGCGGCACCGCCTGGGCCATTCGCCCATTGGCGCGCTGGTGATAATTCTGATGTTGCTGGCGCTGCTGGCTATCGGTGCCAGTGGCTTTTTGATGCAGGAAGTCGACGCCCTGTGGGGCGCCGATTGGCCGCTGCTGTTGCACGAAACTGCCGCCAATGTACTGGCCGGCCTGGTAGGCGTGCATGTGCTGGCGGCGTTGTTTGAAAGTATCCAGGTGCGGGACAACCTGCCGTTATCCATGCTCACCGGTCGCAGGAGGCGCCTGCCGGATGACCGTGCGCAGTAATCCTTTTTCCCGACAGGTTCTCTATGCGCCCGCTTTTAATGATCTGCAGTCTGCTGGTGGTGTTTTTCGCCGCCTGGCAAAGTCATCCGCCCCACGTATTGGCGCCGTTTGCCCAAGGCCCCAAGGACAGCTCGCCAACAGCGGCCGCCCCGCAATACAGCAGCCGCTTTGTCTCCTCGCAGCTCAATGACTTTGTGCATTCCTCCTCGGTCACCGCCCTGCCCGGCGGCGACCTGATGGCCGTGTGGTTTGCCGGGTCCCGCGAGGGCGCCGCCGATGTGCAGGTGCGCACCGCGCGCTTTGACGCGAAAAGTGCCGAGTGGGGCCCGGAGCACGTATTGGCCACCCGCGAAAGCACGCGCGACGGCACGCACCGCTACATCCGCAAGCTGGGCAACCCGGTGATCGCCCTGGCACCGGACAATCGCCTGTGGATGTTCTACGTTTCGGTGTCGGTAGGCGGCTGGGCCACCAGCGCGATCAACGTGATGGTCTCGGATGACCTCGGGACGAACTGGTCGGCCCCTCGGCAACTGATCACCTCGCCTTTCTTCAATATCAGCACGCTGGTGCGCGCCGCACCGGTATTCCACGCTGACGGTTCCATCGGCCTGCCGGTGTACCACGAGTTCATGGGCAAATTCGCCGAGTACCTGTACTTGAGCCCCGACGGTGCGGTGGTCGACAAATTCCGTATCAGCCGTGGGAAGAACTCGCTGCAGCCGACCATCGTCCCGCAGGACGGCCAACGCGCCATCGCCATGTTGCGTTACGCCGGCGAAACCCATCACCGAGTCCTCGCCAGTCGCACCGAAGACGCCGGCCAAACCTGGAGCGAGCCTTACCCATTGGAGCCGTCCAATCCCAACTCCTCGCTGGCAGCCGTCAGCACTGAAGGCGACGGTTTGCTCGTGGCCCTCAACGACCTGCAGGACGGCCGCTTCAAGCTCAGCCTATACGGCACCGATGCCAAGCTCAATCAGTGGCGCACCGTGGTGGAACTGGATCAATCCCCCGACCCCTTGGGCCAACCGTTCTCCCCCGAGGCCTACAAGGAAATCATCGGTGAAGGCTTCCGCGCCTCCAGCGGCGCCCTGCGCCTGCCCCTGGAGCAACGCTTCCTCAGCAACCTGGACTACCGGGTGTGCAAGCCCCGTGGCTGCGATTTCGAATACGAGTACCCGTACTTCAGCCGCAGCCCGGACGGCATGTACCACCTGGTGTACTCGTGGAATAACACCTTTATCAAACATGTCAGCTTCAACGAAGCCTGGCTGTCGGAGCGCCTGTGATGGTTTCTGTATGGCAAGCGCATTTGAGTTTTGTGCTGTTGGGTTTTGTGCTGCTCAGCCTGTTGCGCGTCACAACACCCTGGCGCCCCTGGCTGCTGCCGGTGTTGGTGGTGGTGAGTTTTATCCCGGTCAACGAACTGCCGTTGGCGGCGTATGTGCGCAGCTTCACCGATGACCTGGCCATCAGCACCCTGGTGTTGCTGGCGTGGGTCAGCCTGTGCCGGTTGGGCGTGGTGCAGCCGCTCCAGCGCCCGCAGAAGGTCCAGGTGCTGCTGCTGTTTGGCATCCTGAGCCTGGTGCTGTACCCGGCAACGATGGGCCTGACGTATTTCGACCCCTACCGCTGGGGTTTCAACCCTCGGCCGATGATCGTGCTGATAGGCGCGGCAGCACTGTTGATGCTCTGGCTGCGTAATACGCTGGCGGTGTGGATGCTCGCGGCGGGCACCCTGGCGTTCGCGCTGCGGCTCAAGGCCTCGGAAAACTACTGGGACTATCTGATCGACCCACTGCTGACGGGCTACTGCCTGGTGGCCGGGTTGTGGATGCTGGCGATGGCTGCCTGGCGCCCTCTTTTAAAATCGCACAGAGGTCAATGATGGGATGGTTGCACTCGCGCCGCCTGCGCTACGGCGTGGGCGCGATCGGTTTGGTATTTGCGTTGCTGGCGGCACTGCGGCTGGTGTTTGTATGGGGATTTTCCGGGGTCGGCCTGAGGGAGCCCGCACTGCTGGAAACCGTGGGCATCGGCCTGCGTTTCGACCTGCGCCTGGCGGTGCTGATCCTGTTGCCCCTGGCACTGCTCGCCTGGCTGCCACGCTGGAACCTGGTGACTGTCCCCGCCCTGCGCTGGCTGGCACGGGGTTATCTGCTGCTGGCGCTGGCCATCGTCGGGCTGGTGTACATCATCGACTTCGGCCACTACGCCTACCTCGGTGTGCGCATCAACGCCACGGTGCTGCGTTACCTGGAAGACGCGCAGATTTCACAACAGATGGTGTGGGAAACCTACCCGGTGCTGTGGATAACCTTGAGCTGGCTTGCCGCCGTCGGCCTATGGACCTACGCCCTGGTTCGCCTTGAACGCATCACCCTGGATGGCGAACGCAAACCCATTGGCAAGTTGGCCATCGCATCCGTGGCCACCGTCGGCGTGATCGCGGTATTGCTGGCCCTGCTCGGCCGCGTCGCCAACCTCAATATCGAAAACCCGGTGCCCCTGCGCTGGAGCGACGCGTTCTTTTCCGGCAACAACCAGATCGCCGCCGTGGGCCTCAACCCGGTGCTGTTTCTGTACGACACCCTCAAGGTCGGCCAGTCGCAATTCGATGAGGCGCGGGTACGAGAGCATTACCCGCAAGTCGCGAATTATCTGGGGGTCAGCCAGCCCGACCCCGAGCAGTTGAACTTCGCCCGTGAACAAGCCGTGCAGCCTTATCGGCTCAAGGGCGAGCGCCCGCCGAACGTGATCTTCGTGATGCTCGAGTCCCTCGGCACCAGCGCCGTGGGCGCCTATGGCAACCCGCTGAACCCCACGCCGAACCTCGACAAGCTGGCGAAGGAAAGCTGGTTCTTCAAACACTTCTACGTGCCCGTCACCGGCACCGCCAAAACCGTGTGGGCGAGCATCACCGGCGTGCCCGACGTTACCCGCCAGGAGACGGCGACCCGCAACCCGCTGATCACCCGGCAACACACCTTGATCAATGCGTTCGAGGACTACCAGAAGCTCTACATGATCGGCGGCAATGCCGGCTGGGCGAATATCAACGCCTTGATCCGCCAGAGCATCGACGGCGTGAAGCTGTATGACGAAAGCCACTGGCGCTCGCCACGGGTGGACGTGTGGGGCGTTTCGGATTTGGACCTGTTCAAGGAAGGCGACGAACTGCTGCGGGCCATCCCCAAGGACCAACCGTTCTTCGCCTACCTGCAAACCTCCGGCAATCACCGCCCGTTCACCATCCCCAAGACCAACGATGGCTTCAAGGTGCATGACCTCACCGTGGAACAAGTCCAGGCCGCAGGCAGCCGCAGCGTCGAGCAGTACAACGCCGTGCGCCTGCTGGACTTCAACATCGGCCGCCTGATGGAAATCGCCAAGGCTGGCGGTTACTACGACAACACCATCTTCGTGTTTTTCGGCGACCACAACACCCGAATCAGCCAGATTCCGCACATGGCGCCGGCATTCGAGCAGCTTGGGCTGGAAAGCAACAACGTGCCGATGATGATCCACGCGCCCGGCCTGCAACCCCGGGTGATCGAAGAAGCCGTCGGCCTGGCGGACCTGCTGCCGACCGTGGCCGGCATGGCGGGCATACCGTTCCGCAATGGCGCGATGGGCCGGGATATTCAGCAACCTGCGCCGGAAGGCGAGCGCGTGGTGCCGCTGGTATTGCGCGAGGGCACGTTCCCGCTGATCGGCGGCGTGACCAAGGACTTCCTGCTGCAAATGGAGCACGACGGCAGCTCGCCGACCCTGCATGACCTGGCGTCGCAAACGCCGAGGGACAATGTGGCTCAGCAGTATCCCGAGGAGTTTGAGCGGTTGCAGGGGCTGACCCGTGGCCTGCATGAGAGTGCGCGATTGATGTTGTTCCGGAACGTGCGCTGAAGTCACCTGACGGTTGGGCTGTACTATCGGCCCAGCCAATCCATCCCCACAATCTATCGATTTGAGGTCCACCTCACCCTCCCCGACTATGGCGGCACTTCCAATAACAAAAACCAGGAACCCGCCATGACTGCCCGCTTCCACAACCCGGTAGACACCCGCTTCGGCTGGGGCTGCCTGCAAGAACTCGCCGCTCTTACCGAAGGCCAGAGCGTCGCCCTCGTGACCTTTCCCGAAGCCCGCGGGCTCGGTTTGGTAGACCGCATCCAGGCCCTGCTGGGCGAACGCCTGGTGTACGTCATCGAAGACGTACAGCCCAACCCTGACGTGGCCCAACTGCGCGACACCTACGAGCGTTTCTGGCTGCAGGCCGGTGACTGCCAGGTGGTGGTCGCCGTCGGCGGTGGCAGTGCAATTGATACGGCAAAGGCCTTGATCGTCGGCACAGATTCCGGGGATTTCGACGAGCTGCTGGCGTTGCTGGCCACCGGTAAACCTTTCGCGCCGGCCCGCCACAAGCTGTTGATTGCCGCACCGACCACCGCCGGCACCGGCAGCGAAGTCACGCCATGGGCGACGATCTGGGACTCCGCCAGCCTCAAGAAGTATTCGCTGCACCTGGACTGCACCTGGCCGACAGTGGCGATCATCGACCCGCAGTTGATGCTGACGGTGCCGGCCGGGGTCACGGTGTCCACCGGGCTGGATGCCTTGTCCCATGCGCTGGAATCGATCTGGAACGTCAACGCCAACCCGGTCTCGGACACCTTCGCCATCTCCGCCATCGAAGACATCCTGGAATGCCTGCCGCGCTTGCGGCGTGACCTCGGCAACCAGGAATTGCGCTCGCGCATGGCCTTGGCGGCGCTGAAAGCCGGCCTGGCTTTTTCCAACACCAAGACCGCCCTCGCCCACTCCATCTCTTATGAGATGACTCTGCACCACGGCCTGCCCCATGGCATCGCCTGTTCCTTCACTTTGCCGCTGGTACTGGGCCTGGCATGGGGGCACGACGCCGCGCGGGACCGCACTCTGCAACGGGTATTCGGCACCGACCTGCAGCAGGCCCAGGCGCAGTTGCGCGACTTCCTCCACAGCCTGGACGTGAAGACCGAATTTGCCGACTACGGCGTGAACGCCACCGAGGCCGAGGCGATGATCCGCTTCGCCCTGCAAGGCGCACGCGGCAAGAATTTCATCGGCGCGCAAGCGGCCTAGACTCATCGTAATTCGGTCGTTTCCTGTTGCACCTATCAAGAGTGCCCCCCTGCGGCTGCGGTCGCCGGGGCGAATAACAATAAGGAAAACATCATGAATCGTGCACACGTGCTGCCTGTTCCTGCCGTCCGTACCTCATCGTTTCGCGTAGCCCAGTGGCGCATGCTGCTGGCGGCGATGTTTTGTTATCTGTTTTTCTACACCGGCCGCCAGACCTTCGGCTTTGCCATCCCCGGGATCCAGGCCGAGTTCGGCCTGACCAAGGAAACCCTCGGCTGGGCCTCCGCGGCGATGCTTTGGGCCTACGCGATTGGCCAGGCGATCAACGGCAACCTCGCCGACAAGTTCGGCGGCCGCCGCATCATGACCCTGGGCGCGGTGCTGTCCTGCGCGGCCAACTGGGTCACCAGTTTCGCCAGCGGCTTTGCCGGGCTGATCCTGCCGTGGGGCATCAACGGTTACTTCCAGGCCCTCGGCTGGGCACCCGGCAGCCGGCTGATTTCCAATTGGTGGAGCGCCGGCGAGCGCGGCAAGGTGTATGGCTTTTATGTGTTCGCGGCCGGGTGCGCCTCGGTCCTGTCGTACGTCACCTCCATCGTGGTGCTGGAAGTGTTCCAACTGGAATGGCGCTGGATCTTCCGCCTGCCGGTGCTGTTGATGTTGGCGGGCGGCATTATTTTCTACCTGGTGGCCCGCGAGCGGCCTCAAGACATGGGCTTCGAGCCCCTGGCCGATACTGGCGTGGCGAATGCCGAAGACAAGAATCATGAAGTGGCCCACGGCGAAGTCGAATCCTCGGCGCAGCGCTACAAGGCGGTGCTGAAAAATCCGCGGCTGATCATCGCCGCGATCTCCCTGGGTTTCCAGAACGCCGCCCGCTACGGCCTGATCGTCTGGGTGCCGGTGCACTTCCTCGGGGCCAACTGGAAAAGCGGCGACAGCATGATCGACCCCAAGTGGATCACCGTGGCCCTGCCGGTGGGCATGGCCATCGGCGCCCTGAGCAACGGCTGGGTCTCGGACAAGCTGTTCGGCTCCAAACGCTACCTGGCAATCATGCTCTACATGTTCCTCGGCGCCGCCACCAGCCTGTGGATGTGGAGTTTGCCGCCCCACAGCGCAATCGGCCTGGTAGCGTTGTTCCTCTGTGGGTTCTTCGTGTATGGCCCGGCGTCGAGTTTCTGGGCGCTGTGCCCGGACCTGGTCGGCGCCAAGCGTGCGGGTACGGCCACGGGCGTGATGAATTTCTCATCCTATCTGTTCGCCGGCCTGGCGGAACCGCTGATCGGCAGTATGCTCGACAGTACCGGCAATACCTCGCTGATCTTCATCGTCGTGACCTCGGCCTGCCTGTGCAGCGCAGCGGTGGCGTTGTTTATCCGACGTTGATGACCGGCCCGGCGGACCTCAGGAACAGGACTCGTTATGTACCAGTACCACAAGTGGCTGCGCTCGTTTCATGCGGTGGCGAAGACCGGCAGTTTCACCCTCGCCGCCGAGTACCTGAGCGTCGGCCAGCCGACGGTCAGCGAGCAGGTCAACGGGCTGGAGAAGCAGTTCTCGGTGGAGCTGTTCCACCGTCGCGGGCGGTTTATCGAGATGAGTGCCGCCGGGCACGCCCTTTACGGGATCACCCAGGGGCTGTTCGGCCAGGAGGATGAAGCCATGCAACTGTTGCAGAGTTTCAAGCAGCGCAAGACCGGGCTGCTGCGCCTGGGCGCGGTGTCGCCGCCGATCGCGATGAACCTGACCTACGAGCTGATGCAGCGCCACCCGGACATCGAACTGGAAACCTCGTTTTCCCCGGAAAAGGAAACCCTGGACCGGCTCTTCAACTTCGATATCGACGTGGCGATCCTGGCACTTTCGGAGTTCGACCAGCGCTTCGATACCCAGCTGTACCGGCGCTATCCGATTATTGCGGTGGTGCGCGATGACCACCCGTGGGCCCGGCAGAAAGAGGTGCACGTGGAACAGATCAGCCGCGAAAAGTGGGTGATGCGCGAGAAAAGCTCACGCACCCGGCAACTGGTTGAAGAAAGCTGCAAGCGCCAGGGCATCGCCGTGAACTGCGTGATGCAGCTGAACAGTCGCGAAGCCATTGTGCACGCGATCACCAAGGGCATCGGCATCGGCTTTGTGTCTGCCGTGGAATACGCCGAAACCCCGGGCACCACGCCGATCACCTTCGTCGACCATCCGTTTTTCATCGACTACCACTTGTGTTGCCTGGGCATCCGCCGCAACCGACCGATGATCGCCGAGCTATTCGAGGCCAGCCCGATCCCGGCCACCTGATCGTCTTGACCGTTTAAACCCTCACCAGGCGCTTACCTCTTCTTTGAGAGAGGGACGGCCTGCTCACACCTGAAAATGGAGACTTGCCATGCACTACCAACAACCTTCCAAGCTGCAAGCCGTGGTCCTGGACTGGGCCGGCACCGTCGTCGACTTCGGTTCCTTCGCCCCCACGCAGATTTTTGTCGAGGCGTTCGGCGAGTTCGGCGTCGCCGTTTCCCTGGAGGAAGCCCGCGGCCCGATGGGCATGGGCAAGTGGGATCACATCCGCACCTTGTGCAACCTGCCGCAGATTGCCGAGCGTTATCGGGCGGTATTTGATCGCTTACCGACTGACGAGGATGTCACCGCACTGTATGAGCGCTTCATGCCGTTGCAGATCGAGAAAATCGCGCTGCATTCGGCGGTCATTCCCGGCGCCCTTGAGGCGATCAACACCCTGCGCGGGCAGGGCTTGAAGATTGGCTCCTGCTCCGGGTACCCGGCGGTGGTGATGGCCAAGGTGGTCGAGCTGGCGCGACAGAACGGCTACGTCGCCGACCATGTGGTGGCGACCGACGAAGTGCCCAACGGGCGCCCGCATCCGGCGCAGGCACTGGCCAACGTGATTGCCCTGGGGGTCAGCGATGTGGCCGCGTGCGTGAAGGTCGACGACACCTGGCCGGGGATCCTGGAAGGCCGTAGCGCCGGCATGTGGACGGTGGCGTTGACCTGTTCCGGCAACGCACTGGGTTTGACCTACGAGCAATACAAGGCGCTGCCTGCTGCTGAGCTGGCGCTGGAGCGTGCGCGCATTACACAGATGTTCGAGGGCTCGCGGCCGCATTACCTGATCGACACCATCGTCGAACTGCCGGCGGTGATCGACGATATCAATGCGCGTTTGGCGCGCGGAGAAACGCCGCAGGGTTCTTGATGGGCCGATGGGGTCAGTGAGCTGACCCCACACTGCGGCCTATCGCCCTGCGACAAGCTGCTCGCTAAGTATCCACAGCCGCTGCGCCAACCCGGTATCCACCGCCCACGGCCTGACACCCAACTGCTCTTCCGATTCCGCACTCACTGCCGCCGCCACATCACAGTTCTCGCAATAGACCCCGCCCATTCCCGCCAACTGCCCACTCACCGCGCACCACACACTGGTGGCCGCGCCTTGCTCCGGGGTTTTCATGTTCCGCCCAGGGTCGATCACCGGTTTCCCGTGCTCGTCGACATAGCCTGATGCCTGCAAGACTTCAGGCTTCATGTGCCGCACCAGATCGGTAATGATTCCACCGGGATGCACCGCAAAAGCCCTTACCCCACTCGCCGCACCGAGCGTATCCAGATGCACGGCGAACAGCGCATTGGCAGTCTTGGACTGACCGTAGGCCCTCCATGGATCGTAGGCCTGGCGCTCGAAATTCCAGTCGTCAAAGTCGACGGCGCCGTGCACATGCCCCCGTGAGGACAGCGTCACCACCCGTGCACCTTCGGCGCGCTGCAAGGCCGGCCACAGGCGCTGGGTAAGCAGGAAATGCCCGAGATGGTTGGTCGCAAACTGAGATTCGTAGCCCTGGGCATTGCGGCTCAACGGCGGCGCCATGATGCCCGCGTTATTGATCAGCAGGTGCAGCGGGCAGCCTGTCGCCAGAAAGCGCTCGGCAAACTGTTCGATGGACTGGGCGTCCATCAAGTCCAGGGGTTCAAGTTGCAGCTGTGGGTAAGGTTTGAGTGCGGCGCGTGCCTTGGCCAGGTCACGGGCCGGGACGATCACGCGGGCGCCCGCGGCAGCCAGGGTACGGGCGGTGACCAGGCCAATGCCGGAGTAGCCGCCCGTGACAATCGCCACCTTGCCCGAGAGATCGACGCCCCGGATGACTTCGGCGACGGTGGTTGCTGCTCCATAGCCGCTGTGGATCGGTTTTTGTACTGTGGGCATGACAGAGTCTCCATTGGACGTGTGGTTAACACGCTACCCCTCGAAAGCCGTACTCTGAATACTCGATTATCCCATTTACATGCGTAAAAGTACGAATATGCCCAGCGACCCGTTTTCCGAGATTCTCACGTTCGTGAATGCCCAATCGGTGATGACCGGCGGCTTCAGCGCGGGCGGCGCCTGGGCCCTGCGTTTTCCCGCGCCGGACAAGATCAAGTTTTTCGGGGTGGTGAAGGGGCAGTGCTGGTTGTGGATGGATGGCGAACTGGCGCCGGTGTTGATTGAGGCGGGCGATGTGTTCCTGCTGTGTGCGCAACGCTCGTTTGTGCTTGCAGGCGATGTGTCGGTCGCGCCTTTGGAAGCGCGGCAATTATTCGCTGACGCCGGCCGCTTCCCGCAAATCGGTGACGGCCAGGGCTGTGTGCAAATCGGCGGCTACGTGCAACTGGACCCGGAGAGTGGCGGCCTGCTGGCCAACGCGCTGCCGCCCCTGATCCACGTGCGGGCCACGTCGCCGCAAGCGACAATCGTGCAATGGCTACTCGGCCAGTTGGCACATGAGGGGCAAGCCAATTTGCTCGGGGCAAGCTTGGCGTCGGCGCAACTGGCGCAGTTGATGTTTATCCAGATCCTGCGGGCCTATGTCGAGACCTCGGGCGTATTACCCGAAGGCTGGCTGCGCACGGTCAGCGACAAGCGCCTGGCCCCCGCGCTGCGCTTGATACACAGCGAGCCGGGGCGTGCCTGGACACTCGAAGACCTGGCTACGGCGGCTGCGATGTCGCGCACCACCTTTTCGCACTACTTCAAGAGCGTTGCCGGGGTACCACCGTTGGCGTACCTGACCGAGTGGCGCATGCGCCTTGCGCAACGAGCGTTGCGCGAGGGGAATCTGTCAGTGGGCGTGTTAGCGCAGTCGTTGGGGTACGGTTCTGAAAGTGCGTTCAGCAACGCCTTCAAGCGAGTGACAGGAAAGGCCCCGAGGCATTATCGGGACGCGTGCCGTCAATCAATGTGAATTACTGCGCCTGGAACGTCGCAAGGTACGCCAGCAGGTTATCGATCTTCTCCTGGTCGCTGATCCCCCAGAAAATCATCCGGGTGCCGCTCACGACCTTTTTCGGTGCCTCGATGTAGGCGGCCAGCTTGTCCCGCGTCCAGACCACGCCTGAATTCTTCATCGCATCTGAATACTGGTAATCAGTGGTCGTGCCGGCCGGGCGGCCAATGATGCCGTTGAGCTGCGGCCCGAAACCGCCCCGGGCATTTTCGCCGACGCTATGGCAACCGCCGCAGGTTTTGCTGAATAACTTTCCACCGGCTTCGGCATCGCCTTCTGCGACGGCTTGAAGACTGAAGGCCCCACCGATGAAGGCAATGGCGAGTAAAGCGGCGTATTTCATGAGTGGCTCCCCACAGGTCGTTCGCCCAACCGCTGCACCAGACGCACCAGATAGCCATCCGGATCTTGCACGATGAATTGCCGTTGGCCCGCCTCCACCTCGCCCGCCCGATACCAGGCGTCTTCGACCTCGCGGAACAGCGGCCAGCCGATGGCAGCCAGACGCTGCAAGACAGGCGCCACGGCAGGCACATCGATTTGCAGGTTGATGCCTCGTCCCAGAGGTTTTTCCAGCGGTGCGGTCAACCACTGGCCGGCATCCGGATCGTATTGCTCAAGCATGATTTGCGCGCCTTGCTGGTCGAGATAGGCAAAGCCTTCTTCGGGGCGCTGATAGGCAATGTCGAAACCCAACTGGGTGACCCAGAAGTCGAGGCTCGCCGTGAGACTTGTCACGATGAGCTCGGGGACAATGGGGTTGCGGATGAACATAAGGATCCTTGGGGGCTTGGTCGGCGTTGTAGAGATTAACATCTGGAAACAGCCACTCAATTGATATGGAGCGCCCTGCCCTGACGCACACAACCAAATGACCACCCATCGCAAAAAAAACATCCAATCGAACCTAATCGACGGCGCCCCACTCCACCTTACTTAACCCGGATGGTGGAGTAAGGATCATGGCTCAGCCATCGATATTGGTGCTGGAAGACGACGAAATCATTCGCTCGTTGATGGTAGATGTACTGGAGGATTTCGGCGCGGTGGTGACCTCGTTCCCGTCCGCAGACGAAGGAATGATTTTTCTTGAACGAGCCAGTGATCCGGTAGACTTGATTGTCAGCGATATCCAGATGCCCGGCCTGCTCAATGGCTACGACTTGAGCAAGGTGGTCGCCCATCGCTGGCCGACGCTGCCGGTGGTGCTGACCTCGGGCAACACCGCAATGGCCTCGCAGTTGGGCAGCACCGTGCGGTTCCTGCCCAAGCCATGGACCACCAAGCGCCTGATCGACTGCGTGCAGTCGGCCCTGGTGCAGGGTTCGCCCATGCACTGATAGCATCGCGATATCAGCCAAGGCGAACTTCACGGCGACTCCTGCGGTCAGTTATTAAGCAACCTTACATGGCCAGCAGGCCCCCAGTTCGAGTTTACTGAATGCATTCACAGGCCCATGACGTTAGTGCGCCCCCTGTACTTGAAGCCCTGCGCTCGGGTACCGCTTTACTGCACGTCGCCCTGGAAAAGCGCTTGCCGTTTTTCTCCCCGCAGCTCGATCACACTCGGTATAAACGCCTGCTCCAGGCCTATTACGGGTTCTACAACCCTCTGGAAACGACGCTGAACGACAGCGGCTTGATCCCCGTGGGGTTTGATCAGGTGCTGCGTCGCAAAGCTCCCACCTTGCTGACGGATCTTCACGCCCTGGGCCTGGACGCCCGAGCCATCGCCGCCCTTCCCCATTGCCTGTCGCTACCGATCCTCGACACGCCGGCCGCCTGCCTGGGCGCGCTGTATGTGTTGGAAGGTGCCACCCTGGGCGGGCAGATCCTGCGCCGGGAAATGGCCCAGCGCCTGGGACTGGATGCCGACAACGGCGGCGCGTTTCTCAACGTGTACGGCGCTGAAACCGGTCGGCGCTGGAAAGACTTTCTCGACTACCTGAGCCATGTGCCCCTCGATGCGCACGCCAAACTGCGCGCCGTGAACGCGGCCCGCTCGACATTCAGCTGCTTTGAGCAATGGCTCGACAGCCAGGAGGTACTGCTATGAAACCCGAAGATTTTGAAGAGTTGCTTGCCAACTGTGCAGACGAACCCATCCGCTTCCCGGGGGCCATCCAGCCCCACGGTGCGCTGCTGACCCTGTCCGAGCCGGACCTGCATATCGTGCAGGTGAGCGCCAACGTAGCCGAACTGTTCAACCACTCACCGGAATCCCTGCTGGGCCAGCCGCTGCACACATTGATCGGCATTGAACATGCCGAAGCCGTCCGGGCCATGGTCACGCAAAACAGCTTTTTCGACGCCGCACCGCTGCACATGACCCTCAACGGCGCCGAGTTCGAAGGCTTGCTGCACCGCCATCAGGATGTACTGGTGCTGGAGTTCGAACCACGGCTCAAGGACTTCCAGCCGCGGGCACTCAATGGCCGGACCAGCAACCTGGGCAAGATGCTGCAACGCCTGCAGGCGGCGAAAACCCTTCAAGCCTTGTATGAAATCAGCGTCAACGAAATCCAGGCCATGACCGGCTACGACCGGGTGCTGATTTATCGTTTCGAAGAGGAAGGCCACGGCCAGGTGATCGCCGAAGCGTCCGCCCCGTCGATGGAATTGTTCAACGGCCTGTTCTTCCCGGCGTCTGACATCCCCGAACAAGCCCGGGAGCTGTACCGCACCAATTGGCTGCGGATCATCCCCAATGCCGATTATGAGGCAGTGCCGCTGGTGCCCAGGTTGCGCCCGGACACCGGCCAGCCCCTGGACCTGAGCTTCGCCACCCTGCGCAGCGTGTCGCCGATTCACTGCCAGTACATGAAAAACATGGGGGTGCTGTCGTCCATGAGCATCTCCCTGATGGCCGGCGACAAACTCTGGGGCCTGATCAGTTGCGGCAACCGCCAGCCGCTGCTGGTGCCCAATGATTTGCGCACCGCGTGCCAGACCATCGGCCAGGTGCTGTCGTTGCAGATCAGCGCCATGGAGGCCCTGGACCTAAGCCGCCAGCGCGAAGAAAAAGTCGAGGCCCTGGCCTTGCTCAGCCAGGCCATGCAGGCCTCGCCCGCAAACGTCTTCGATGGCCTGGCGCAGCGTCCGCAATTGCTGATGGACCTGACCCTCGCAGGCGGTGTGGCAATCATCGAAGACAAGCAACTGCACCGCTACGGCAATTGCCCGGAACCTGCGCAGATTCGCGCCCTGCACAAGTGGCTGCAAGAGGCCGGGCAGCCGGTGTTTGCCAGCCATAACCTGGCCTCGGTTTACCCGCCGGCGGCTGAATACCAGCACGTAGCCAGTGGCGTGCTGGCCATGAGCTTGCCCAAGCCGGTGGACAACGGCGTGTTGTGGTTTCGTCCCGAAGTGAAGGAAAACATCAACTGGAGCGGCGACCCGAACAAACCCCTGGACCTGGAAAGCACCGACGCGGGCCTGCACCTTCGCCCACGCACCTCGTTTGAAATCTGGAAGGTGGAGATGGCCGGCATTTCCACCAAATGGAGCCACGGTGACCGCTTCGCCGCCAACGACCTGCGCCGCTCGGCCCTGGAAAATGACCTGGCCCGCCAGGTGCTGCGTGAACAACAGGCGGTGCGCGCCCGGGATGAACTGGTGGCGGTGGTTTCCCACGACCTGCGCAACCCGATGACGGTGATCTCGATGCTCTGCGGCATGATGCAAAAGGCCTTCAGTTCCGATGGCCCACACACCTCGCGACGGATTTCCTCGGCCATCGATACCATGCAACAAGCCGCCGGGCGCATGAATGTGCTGCTGGAAGATTTGCTCGACACCTCGAAGATCGAAGCCGGGCGCTACACCGTCAAGCCGGTGGCCCTGGACGTGAGCCAGATGTTCGAGGAGGCCTATTCACTGCTCGCGCCCCTGGCGATGGAAAAGGGCATCGACCTGTCCTTCAATGCCGAACCCGGGCTGCAAATCCATGCCGACCCGGAACGGTTGTTCCAGGTGCTGTCGAACCTGATCGGCAACGCCATCAAGTTCACCCCGCGCCAGGGCAATATCGGCATCAGTGCGTTGAGCAATGGCGAAGAGATCGTGTTTTCGGTGCGTGACTCCGGCGAAGGGATCGCCCCTGATCAGTTGCCTCACGTGTTTGATCGCTACTGGACGCAAACCGAAAACAATCCCACCGGCAGCGGCCTGGGCCTGTACATCACCCAAGGCATCGTGCAGGCCCACGGCGGGCGGATCGAGGCTGAGAGTGAGTTGGGGCGAGGCAGCGAATTTCGGTTTACGGTGCCCAAGCCGGCTTGAAACGGCGCCTCATCGAGACGGCGAAGCATATGGAAACCCAAAGGCCCGGAACGCCGGACCGGGCCAGGGCCACTGATCAGGACGCACTCAAAGGGAGGTGAATGCGCACACTTCACGTCCTTTCTAATGAGAGCCAACATCTATGTCCTTTCCAATCATTGGCAGCGCTTTCCATATCCAATCCTTCAATCAACCCACTCATTCGCCTCAAGCCACTCAACCCGTCCAACCTGTTCAGCCGGCCCTCAAACCAAACGATGAGCCCTCGCGTAGCAGCTCCAACCAGCAAATTTTTCAGTCGAATAGCGGTAATCTGACTGATCTGGGAAAAGGCAATTTGCCGTGAGGGTTTAAGCCTTCCTAAACCGGCAACACCACCACGGCGGCCAACCCGCCACACGGGCGATTCTCCAACGTCAGCGTTCCACCGTGTTCCAGGACAATCGCCCGTGCCGTGGAAAGGCCCAAACCGACCCCGCCGGTACTTTTATTGCGTGAGCCTTCCAGCCGAAAGAACGGCAGGAACACCTGCTCATGCTGCTCCTGCGGGATGCCCGGGCCACGGTCCAGTACCCGTATCGTCACCACGCCCGGACTCTGTTGCAGTTCGATTTCCGGCGCCCGCCCGTAGTGGATCGCATTGTCCATCAGGTTGGTCATCACTCGCTTGAGCCCCAGCGGACGACCGAAATACACCAGCCGTGGCGGGCCATTGAAGCCGATGTCGATGGACTGATCGCGGTAGTCGTCAATCAGCGTTTGCAGCAACTCCGCAAGGTCCAGTTGGGTGGCCTGTTCCAGGCGCGCATCGTCGCGAAAGAATTCCAGCGCGGTGTTGATCATCGCCTGCATCTCGTCGACATCACGGAACAGGCGGTGCTGCTGGTCGGCATCTTCGATGAATTCCCCCCGCAGGCGCAGGCGGGTCAGCGGCGCACGCAGGTCATGGGAAATCGCGGCGAGCATCTGGGTGCGGTCCTGGATGAAGTGCTGCAACTGCGCCTGCATGCCGTTGAACGCGAGAATCGCCTGGCGGATTTCCTGGGGGCCGACCGGCTCGATAGGCGGCGCACGAAAGTCGGCGCCGAAACGTCGCACACCCTGGGCGAAATACTGCAGCGGCCGGGCCAGGCGCCGGGTGGCGATCAGCGTGACCAGCGCGGTGGAAATCAGTACCAGCATCAGCACGATCAGGCTTCGCGGGCCTTCCGCCAGGCCCCAGCTGCGCGACGGCGCGCTGAACATCAGCCAGGATTCATCCACCAGTTGCACCACCAGCGCATAGCGCCCGCCGGGGCCAGGCCAGTCGGACGGTTCGTAGGCTTCCATCCGCCGCTCCGGCCCCTTGAGCAGCTGCTTGAACACCTGGTCGGAGTGAAACCCCGGGTCTTCCAGAACCGGCACATCAATGCCTGTGCGGGTGGCCGACCAACTCACATTGAAGCTGTCATCGGCCACTGCCCGAGTCAGTTGCGCGCGCTGGGACGGCTCTGCCGCTTCGATCATCCGCACGATCACCGCGACCTTCTCCAACAGGCCGGTTTCACCCAACGGCGGCCTGGCCCAAACGCCAGCCAGTTGCACAAACAGCGCATTGAAGGCCAGCGCAGTGAGCATCGCAATCAGGATGGTCAGGGCAATCCAGCGGGCCACGGTGTCCCGAGGTTTGAAGCGGCTCATGAGCGGGTCACCGCGACGGTGAACTGGTAACCACCGTTGCGCACCGTACGAATCATCGCCGGGCGCTTGGTGTCGAACTCCAGCTTGCGTCGCAGGCGGCTGACCTGCACGTCGATGCTGCGGTCGAACGCGTCGTGGCTATGGCCCCGCGCCAGGTTCAGCAATTGCTCGCGGGTGAGCACGCGCTGCGGGTGTTCGACGAACACCAGCAGCAGGTCGAACTCCCCGGACGACAACGGGATCATCACCTGGTCCGGCGAGCGCAACTCACGGCGCGTCAGGTCCAGTTGCCAGCCGGCGAAACGAATCAGCGGGCGCGACACGTCGCCCAACGTCGGCCGGTTTTCACCCGCCCGACGCAGTACGGCGCGCACCCGGGCAAGTAATTCACGGGCATCGAAAGGTTTGCTCAGGTAATCATCTGCGCCCATTTCCAGGCCCACCACGCGATCACTCAGTTCGCCCATGGCGGTCAGCATGATCACCGGTGTTGCGTATTGCTGGCGCAGGCGCTGGCACAGCAACAGGCCGTTATCCCCCGGCAGCATCAGGTCGAGGATGATCAGGTCGGCAGGTGTACGCTCCATGGCCGCCCACAGCTCGGCGCCATTGGCGGCGGTCTCGACCGTGTAGCCATGTTGCAGGAAGAATTTCTTCAGCAGGGCGAGGACCTCGAGGTCATCGTCCACGATTAAAAGATGGCTCACCGATGGGCATCACTTGGTCTTGTCGATGCGCCATCTAAAACCATTCGACGCGGCCCGTCATATATTTCAATCGTGCAATAAAGCGTCAACGGCGCAATAAAGCAGACATCTTTGCGCAAGCTGCGGCTGCCAGCATCGGCTTCCTTTTCCCGGAGACTGACCCCATGCGCTCGCTGACGTACCCCCAGCACCTGGCTCGCCAGGCGGTGTTGTTGCTGACTGTGTCTTACCTCACAGGCTGCGCGAGCCCGGCCAACGTAACGAGTACCACACGCTGCGCACAGGTTTCCTACCCGGTGTATGACCCCGCCGAACCGGTCAACCGGGGCGTGTTCGCCTTCAACCGCGCGGTGGATGACTACGCCCTGGCGCCTGTAGCCCGAGGCTACCGATACATGCCGGAGTTTTTCCAGCAGGGTGTGCATAACTTCGCCAGCAACTTCAGCGAGCCCAAGGTCTTCATCAACGACCTGCTGCAAGGCAACCCACGGCGCTCGATCAACACCCTGGGACGTTTTGCGGTGAACACCACCGTGGGGATCGTCGGCTTGATTGATGTCTCGGACCCGCTGGGCATCCCTCGCCACACCGCCGACTTCGGCCAGACCTTTGGCGTGTGGGGGATTGGCAACGGGCCGATTGTCGAACTGCCGTTGCTGGGCACCGGCAACAGCCGCGATGCGGCGGGCAAGGTCCTGAACTTCCTGGTGGCGCCGCTGGGCGACAGCGATACCGTGCAAACCCTGGGCACCATCAGCCTGGTGGGTGGCACAGTGGATACGCGCGCCTCGTTGCTGCCGCTGACCGACAGCCTGCAAAAGCTGCCGGACTACTACAGTGCCTTGCGTAACGTGGTGGCCGAACACCGCGCGGCCTTTGTGCTGGAGGGCAAGCAGGGGGCGACGTCGCCTCAGGCCGATAATTGTGCACAGGGAGCCGGCGATGATTTCTGAATCAAGCTCACTGGTCCTGCAACGTCAGGTTCGTAAACGCGGGACCAGCGCCCTGCTCTGCCGGGAGACCCGCCTGAGCCTGTCGTCGGAGCAGGGCCGCCTGGTGCTGAGCCGCTATGTCGAACGGTACAGCCCGCAGGGTGTGCGCTGGGTCGAGCGCCAGCACAGTGTGGCCCTGGCCGAAGTGCTGCGCTGGATGATTGCCGAAGGCGAGACCTGCGCCACGCAGTCATGATTTGAGATGAAAGGTTTATAGCCCGGGCCAGTGGGCGCCGGGTAATTTGCGGCTCGCCCGGGTATCGCGCCTTAACAAAACGCTGACATTCAATGCGTTACCTTTTCGGCCCAACCTTGCCCAGAGCCGTTGCCTTGATGCCTCACCCCGACACACTTCCCGCTGTACTCGCCGGCCCGTTGCTGCGACGCCTGGAACCGCGGCGCCTGGTGATGTGGCTGGTGGGAAGTCGTCCCCTGGCATTGACCCTGAGGCTGCAAGTCGCCCAAGGCGCGGCGCTCGATATCGAGTTGGACGCCAGCCAATGCAAGGTGGTGCCCGTCGGGCGCCAGGCCTTTATCCACCTGATCGACGTACCGCTGGCGGAAGCCCTGCCCCAGGACGTAAGCATCAGCTACGACCTGCTGGTAAACCGTGCCGGTATCGCCGAATGGGCGCCGCACCTGCTCTACCCGGGCGCACAAGGCCCGCATTTCGTCCTGCACAGCCGCATCCACCAATTGGTCCACGGTTCCTGCCGCAAGCCCCATCACAGCGCAGCCGACGGTTTGCTGTGTGTCGACCGGCTGCTGGCCGCATCGAACACCCTGGAGGAACGCCCGGCCTTGTTGATGATGAGTGGCGACCAGGTCTACGCCGACGATGTCGCGGGGCCGATGCTGCGGGCCATTCATGCGCTGATCACGCGCCTCGGCCTGTTCGATGAACACCTCGACGGTGCCGTCGTCGACAACAGCGCCGCGCTTTATGAGCATGCCGCCAGCTACTACCATCGAGCCGACCTGTTGCCCGCCCTGAAGAGCAACGAGACCCTGCGCGAGCGTTTTTTTGGCGGGGTGAAGAAGCCTATTTTCACCAGCAGCAGCGCCGACAACCACCTGGTGACTTTTGCCGAAGTCATGGCGATGTACCTGCTGGCGTGGTCGCCCGTACCGTGGCAGCTGATCACACCGCAAGCGCCGCAACTGCGCGCCGAAGGGCACGTACGCTATGGGCACGAGCAAGTGCAGATCGACACGTTCCGTGACGGCCTGGGTGGCGTGGCCAGGGTGTTCGCCCACCTCTCCTGCCTGATGATCTTCGACGATCACGACATCACCGACGACTGGAACCTCAGCGCCCAATGGGAAGAAACCGCCTACGGGCATCCGTTCTCCAAGCGCATCATCGGCAACGCACTGCTGGCCTACATGCTGTGCCAGGGCTGGGGCAATAACCCGGATGCGTTCGATACGGTGATCGGCAAAACCCTGGCGCTCACCACACAGGCCCACGACAACTACCTGCAGCCTGTCGCTCAAGATGAGCTGGTGGATGACCTGCTGAAGTTCCAGCAATGGCATTACGTGCTGCCCACCACCCCCGCACTGGTAGTGCTCGACACCCGTACCCGGCGCTGGCGCAGCGAGTTCAACCTCAAGCAACCCTCCGGCCTGCTGGACTGGGAAGCGCTGAGCGAACTGCAACAGGAGCTGCTGGATCACCCTTGCGCGATCATCGTTTCACCGGCGCCGATCTTCGGCGTCAAGCTGATCGAAACCGTGCAGAAGGCCTTCAGCTGGTGCGGCTACCCGCTGCTGGTGGACGCGGAAAACTGGATGGCCCACCGCGGCGCGGCACAGGTGATCCTCAACATCTTTCGTCACTCCCGCACACCGGGCAACTACGTGATCCTCTCGGGAGACGTGCACTACTCGTTCGTCTATGAAGTGCTGATTCGCCACCGCAATGCCGGTCCAAAAATCTGGCAGATCACCAGCAGCGGCATCAAGAACGAATTCCCGCCGCGCTTGCTGGAATGGTTCGACCGTCTCAATCGATGGCTCTACTCACCGCGCTCACCGCTGAACTGGTTCACCCGTCGCCGACTCATGCAGGTAGTGCCGCATATTCCGGAACACGCTGAAGCGGGCGAACGGCTCTGGAATTCTGCCGGGATCGGGCAGGTGTTTTTTAACCGGCAGGGGCAGCCTGAGGCGATTTATCAGCACAATGCCAATGGGGCGCCCAGGACCAGGATGGCGGCGCCTGATCAGAAGCTGAACCCAAGCAAGTAGTGGCTTTTAGCCACATTCCCACTAGACCAAAGACCCCCTTCTAAGCGCCAAGGCGCCGTTGTACAGTACCGCCAGCCACGGAGTATCGGCATCAATTTTGGCTGGCCCCAGGAGCCAGTCCACGCAGGGAGTGCGCAATGGACGATACATCCGGCAGCGAACCGTCAAGGAAGGACTTTTGCGACCTTAACGCCGACATGCTGCATGCCATCATGGAGCTGGTCAGCGACGGGATCTGGGACTGGAACGCCAACACCGGGTTCGTCTACCGCAACCCCGGCTGGTACGAAATGCTCGGCTATGCCCATCACTCCCTGGAAAACAGCGTATTCACCTGGGAAAACGTGATTCATCCCGATGACTATCCCCAAGTGATGGTGCTGTTTGATAACTACATCAACCGCCGCACCACTCACTATCAAGCCGAATACCGCTGCCGCAAGAAAGACGGCTCCTACCTGTGGATCGAAGACCGCGGCTACGTGATCGCACGTAACGACGACGGCTCGGTGGCACGCATGGTCGGCGCCCACCGCAGTATCCAGGCGCGCAAACAGTCCATCGAACAGCTGGAGCGCCGCAATCAATCCCTTGAAGCCCTGGTGGCCGAGCGCACCCGCGAGCTGTCGCGGGTCAATCAACAACTGCAGTTGCAACTGGACGAGAATCGCTCCCTGGCCGAACGCGACGCCTTGACTCGCGTGGCCAATCGTTACCGCCTTGAACGCGTCCTGCTGGAAGAGTGCGCTCGCGCCCAACGGTTTCGCCTGCCGCTGTCGCTGATCGCCATGGACATTGACGACTTCAAGCCCATCAACGATCAGCACGGCCATGCCGTAGGCGATGAAACCCTGGTGCGCGTGGTGGAATGCCTGGAGGCCTGCATTCGCCACGGCGACTTGCTGGCCCGCTGGGGCGGCGATGAATTCATGGTCATCGTGCCCAAAAGCACGTTGGAGACCGCGCGGGAATTGGCCGAGCGGATGCGCTGTGCGCTCAAGGACTTGCCCGCCGTGGGCAGCTTCAAGGTGACGTTGAGCCTCGGCGTGGTAGAGCGACGCAACGATGAGTCACCCGCCTGCCTGATGGCCAGGGCCGATCAGGCGTTGTATCGCTCCAAGGCGGCGGGCAAGGACACGGTTTCTTCGTGAAACCTCAGCGAACCGGCGGCGCGTACTGGATCCCGCCGTTGCTCCACAGGGCATTAAGGCCGCGCTTGATCTTCAGCACGCTGCCCTGGCCGATGTTGCGCTCGAACACCTCGCTGTAGTTGCCCACTTGCTTGACGATCTGCACGACCCAGTCCTTGCGCAGTTTCAGGTCCTTGCCGTAGTCACCGTCTGCGCCGAGCAAACGGGCGACGTCCGGGTTCTTGCTGGACTTGGCTTGCTCTTCAACGTTCTGCGAAGTGATGCCCATTTCCTCGGCATTGAGCATGGCGAACAACGTCCACTTGACGATGCTGAACCACTCGTCGTCGCCCTTGCGCACCAGCGGGCCCAATGGCTCCTTGGAAATCACTTCCGGCAACACCACGAACTCATCCGGGTGAGCCATCTTGATCCGCTGGGCGTACAGCCCCGACTGGTCGGTGGTAAGCACGTCGCAGCGGCCCGCTTCGAGGCCCTTGGCACTTTCGTCAGCAGTGTCGAAGGTAATCGGCGTGTACTTCAGGCCGTTGGCGCGGAAGTAATCCGAGACGTTCAGCTCGGTGGTGGTGCCGGCCTGGATGCAGATGGTCGCGCCGTCCAGGTCCTTGGCGCTCTTCACACCGAGCTTGGTGTTCACCAGGAACCCGATGCCGTCGTAGTAGGTCACGCCGGTGAACACCATGCCCATGCCCGCGTCACGGGAACTGGTCCAGGTGGTGTTGCGGGAAATCAGGTCGATCTCGCCGGATTGCAACGCAGTGAAACGCTCCTTGGCGGTCAACTGGCTGAACTTCACTTTCGACGCGTCACCAAAGAGTGCTGCGGCGACGGCGTGGCACACGTCCACATCAATGCCGGTCATCTTGCCGTTGGCGTCCGGCACGCCAAAACCCGGCAACCCATCACTGACCCCACACTGGATAAAACCCTTCTTCTGGATCGCATCCAGGGTCGCCCCTGCGTGGGCGCTCCCTGCCAGTCCCAGTAATGCTGCGGCGGTGAATGCCGCCAACGTGGATTTCATGTGCTTCATGCAAGGCGCTCCCTGTCGGTCTTTATTATTCGGCGCCACAAACCCGCGCCGTTTATAGTGTTGCCGGTCAGTATCAACGGCTTTACACCTTGGCCACAAACGACGTTTAGGCAAAGGCTCCTTCCGATTTGGAATGAACTTCTCATGATCTCGAAACGCTTGACCCCTTCGATGACCGCCCTGCAGTGCTTCGAAGCCGCCGCCCGCCACCTGAGTTTCACCCGCGCGGCCGAAGAACTGCACCTGACCCAGAGCGCGGTGAGCAAGCAGGTGGCACAGCTCGAAGAGATGCTCTGCCACCCGCTGTTCCAGCGAGTGCGCCAGCGCTTGTACCTGTCGCCGGCGGGCTCGCTGTACCTGGAGGAAGTACGCAAGATCCTCAACCAGGTGGATATTTCCAGCCGCTACATCCTCACCTACGGTGGCGAGACCGAAGTGCTGCGCATCGCCACCCAGCCGACCTTCGGTGACCGCTGGCTGGTGCCCAAGCTCAAGGATTTTGCCGCGCGCCATCCCAATATCCACCTGGACGTGCGCAACGAACTGGAGCCGTTCGACGTGTTGCAGGCCAAGGCGGATATCGCGTTTTTCTTCGGCCAGGGAGCGTGGCCGGGGGCAACTTGCATCGAGTTGTTTCGCGAAGCCGTGGTGCCGGTCTGTGCCCCCGGGTTTGTTGCCGCTGGCAGCGACGCCTCGTCCCGCCACACCTTGCTGCAATGCACCTCGCGCCCGGAAGCCTGGCACGAGTGGTTTCTGGAACAGGGCCTGCACTCGCAAAACAGCTACCACGGGCCGCGTTTCGACACGTTCTACATGTGCATCCGCGCCGCGCAATCGGGGTACGGCGTGGCGTTGGTGCCGCAGTATCTGGTGGCCGAGGAATTGGCGAACGCCAGCCTGATGATCCCCTGGGATTACAGAATGCCGAGTGCCGGCGCGCACTTTATCGCCCATGCCGAGCATGCCGGGGAGATCCCGAAAGTGAAGGCGTTCCTGAACTGGATGGTGGATGTGGCGAAGGAGCTTGCTCCCTCGCCATAGCACATCCCGACTTTTAATAATGACCCGGCGACTTTATTTCGTTTGCGGGGCAAGGCGGCTCACGGCTTAGATAAAAGGACGCATCCTATTCTTGAGTCCCGGATCCATGAGCCGCGAAACCATCAGCCAATCGATTTCCATCGTCCACCCCATCAGTCTCAGCCATGGCCGGAACGCCGAAGTCTGGGACACCACCGGCAAGCGCTTCATCGATTTCGTCGGCGGCATCGGCGTGCTCAACCTGGGCCACTGCCACCCGCGTGTGGTGGAGGCGATCCGCGACCAGGCCACCAGGCTCACCCACTACGCCTTCAATGCTGCGCCTCACGCGCCCTACATCGAACTGATGGACCGTCTTACCGCATTCATCCCGGTGGATTACCCGGTCAGTGGCATGCTCACCAACAGTGGTGCGGAAGCGGCGGAAAACGCCCTGAAAATTGTCCGCGGCGCCACTGGCCGCACCGCCGTCATCGCCTTTGACGGTGCGTTTCACGGGCGCACGCTGGCGACGCTCAATCTCAACGGCAAGGTGGCGCCCTACAAGCAAAAAGTCGGCGTATTGCCGGGGCCGGTGTTCCACCTGCCCTACCCCAGCCGCGACAACGGCGTGACCTGCGGCGAAGCACTCAAGGCGATGGACCGCCTGTTCAGCGTGGAAATCGACGTCGACGACGTGGCCTGTTTCATCATCGAACCCGTGCAGGGCGAAGGTGGTTTCCTGGCGCTGGACGTGGAATTTGCCCAGGCCCTGCGACGCTTCTGCGATGAGAAAAACATCCTGTTGATTGCCGATGAAATCCAGTCCGGCTTCGGCCGCACCGGCCAGCGCTTCGCCTTCTCACGCCTGGGCATCGAACCGGACCTGATCCTGCTGGGCAAAAGCATCGCCGGCGGTGTGCCGTTGGGTGCGGTGGTGGGTCGCAAGACATTGCTCGACAACCTGCCCAAAGGCGGCCTCGGCGGCACCTACTCCGGTAACCCGATTGCCTGCGCGGCGGCCTTGGCCACCCTGGATGAAATGACGGACGAGCACCTGCAAGGTTGGGGCACGCAGCAGGAAGAAGCGATCGTCAGTCGCTATGAATCATGGTGTTCGAAAAGGCTCTCCCCCTACCTCGGCCGCTTGACCGGCGTGGGCGCCATGCGTGGCATCGAACTGGCCAACGCCGACGGCAGCCCGGCGCCACAACAACTGACCCAGCTGCTGGCACTGGCCCGCGAGGCGGGTTTGTTGCTGATGCCCAGCGGCAAATCGCGGCATATCATCCGCCTGCTGGCGCCGTTGACGATTGAAGCGGCGGTGCTGGAGGAAGGGCTGGATATTCTTGAAGAGTGTTTGGCGAAGTTGGCTTAAAAACCAAAAAGCCCGGCGGGAAGCCGGGCTTCGAACGGAAAACGTCAGTGGACGAGTCGGGCGACGCCAAAGGCGATGGCAGACAGAACGCCCGCAGTTCCAACAAACCATTTCAGGATACGGGTTTCCATTGATTGCATGTCTGTCCTGAAATTGGCGATCTCAAGACGCAGCCCTGATGTGTCTTCACGAAACTCGGCCCTTGTGGCGATCAGGTCAGCCTTGGTCACCATCTGTTCTTTTATGCCATCGAGCTTCGTCTCTACTCGCGAAAGCCGATCGCGTATATCAGGAAGTGCTTTTTCAATCGTATCAATACGCTTTTCCAAGTCGTTTCCTCCTCCGCTGCCTCCACCACTTTTGCGGGTACTCTCGAGTGAAGAGGCTTGACGATACTCGTGTCGAAGATAACTCACATTATTCTTGAGATCATTCGCCATTTGGGATGCCTTTTTCCTTGGCCAACGCGTTTAAATCATCAGCGACGCTGTCCATGTAATCGATAAACTCATTCAGTTTTAACCAAGCCTCATCTGCCGCCTCTTTCACTTCGGCATTTTCACTGTGTTTCAGAGCACCGGACAAACTGATGATCCCGGAGCCCAGTCTGGACATTGCACTGTGATACTGACCGAGAATAATGACTAGTTCCCCGGCTGTTACGGCCTTTGCCTCACCCACGTTGTCGTCGCCTTCCATGTCGACCCCCCATCTGTTTTGGTGACGCAGATAACCACGCCCTCAAACACAAACCAACGCACAGATTGCTACCAAATCCGACGATCCAGCGCACTATTACCAAATCCGAAAGAATCCATCTTCCGTTTAGCCCTTTCTCTCCCCGCGCCAGGGCTTTATCCTTGTCAGCAACAAACTGAAACGTTTCATCATTCCACCAAACCATCGACCGCCCGTGTTCAACGCCCTTGTGCGAACGCGCCAGGCCGCTGTTTGCGTTTCAAAACCATAAAATATTAAGACCCCATTTTGCCTATGCCTGCTTTCCCAAACCTGCGCCTGTGCGCTGCGCTGTTACCGTTCGGCCTGATCAACTGTGCCCAGGCCGCACCTGCCTTTGACGCTGAATCACCGTGGATGCTGGGTGATTTCGGCGGCACTCGGACAGCGCTGTCTCAACAAGGCTACGACTTCAAATTCGACTACACCGGCGAAATGGGCAGCAACCTGCACGGCGGCTCGGATCACGACCGCACTGCGCGCTACAGCGACCAATTCGGCCTGGGCACGCACCTGGATCTGCAGAAGATCCTCGGCTGGCACGACGCCGAGTTCCAGTTGACGGTAACCGAGCGCAGCGGCAACAACATCACCAATGACCGGGTCAACGATCCGCGTGTGGGCGGTTTTACCTCGTCCCAGGAAGTCTGGGGCCGTGGCCAGACCTGGCGCCTGACGCAGATGTGGTACCAGCAGAAATTCTTCGACCAGAAGCTCGACATCAAGGCCGGGCGCTTTGGCGAAGGTGAAGACTTCAACAGCTTCCCCTGCGACTTCCAGAACCTCGCATTCTGCGGCTCGCAGGTCGGTAACTGGGTGGGCAGCATCTGGTACAACTGGCCGGTGAGCCAGTGGGCGTTGCGGGTCAAATATCACCTGACGCCCGAGTTGTACGCCCAGGTCGGCGCCTACGAACAGAACCCGTCCAACCTCGATCGCGGCAACGGCTTCAAGCTCAGCGGCAGCGGCACCCAAGGCGCCCTGCTCCCGGTTGAGCTGGTGTGGACGCCTACGCTGAACGGCCTGCCCGGCGAATACCGCGCCGGCTACTACTACAGCAGCGCCAAGGCCAGCGATGTGTATAAAGACCGCAACGACCAGCCGGCAGCCCTCAGCGGCGAGGCCTATCGCAGCGCCTCCAGCAAGCACGGGGTGTGGCTGGGGGTGCAGCAGCAAGTCACCAGCCTGGCCAGCGACCATTCTCGGGGCTTGAACGTGTTCGCCAACGGCACGATGCACGACAAGAAAACCAACGCTGTGGATAACTACGTGCAAGCCGGCGTGGTCTACAAGGGCCTGTTCGACGCCCGCGCCAAGGACGATATCGGTTTCGCCGTGGCCCGGGTGCACGTCAACCCGGCCTACCGCAAGAATGCCGAGGCAAGCAACCAGGCCCACGCGGTATACGACTTCGATGACCCATCCTACCTGCCGATTCAACACACGGAATACAGCGCTGAGCTCTATTACGGCATCCATGTCACCCAGTGGCTGACGGTGCGCCCGAACCTGCAATACATCCGTCACCCCGGAGCCGTGGCCCAGGTGGATGACGCGCTCATCGGCGGGATCAAGCTGCAAAGCTCATTCTGACGTTGTAAGTAAATTCTGAAGAAAACGAATTAGCCCTGAACCAAGCCTGCGCCGGAACGTCATCTACAGTGAACTGTGCGCAATCAATTCAAAACGTAACGGAGAACCACACTATGAGCACTGATGGTGCTTCAAGTCCAAGTCGCCTGCTGCCCAGGCTGCTGGGGATCTTGCTGCTGATAATGGGCCTGGCCTTGTTGGCCGGGGGGATCAAGCTGAGCATGCTCGGCGGGTCGCTGTATTACCTGCTGGCCGGTCTCGGCATCACCGTCACAGGCCTGTTGCTGCTGGCAACACGCCGTGCGGCGCTGGGCTTGTACGCACTGGTGCTGTTTGCCAGCACCGTATGGGCGCTGTGGGAAGTCGGCCTGGACTGGTGGCAACTGGTACCGCGCCTGGCCCTGCTGTTTGCCCTCGGCATCGTCATGCTGCTCCCGTGGTTCCGCCGTCCGTTGCTGCGTGGCCAAGCCTCGCCGCTGGGCACTGGCGCGCTGAGCGTCGCGGTCGTACTGGCCGGCGCCGCTGCATTGGCCAGCCAATTCACCGACCCGGGCGCCATGGTCAAGAAAGGCCAGCTGGACCGCGATGCGGTACCGGGCATGGCCAGCACTGCGCCAGCCCAGGCTGATGGTGACTGGAACTCCTATGGCCGTTCGGCCTTCGGTGATCGTTACTCGCCACTCGCACAGATCACTCCGGAAAACGCCCACAAGCTGGTTCCAGCCTGGACCTTCCGTACGGGCGACATCCCTGGCCCAGGCGATCCCGGTGAAACCACCGCGGAAAACACCCCGCTGAAAGTCAACGGCATGCTCTACGTGTGCACGCCCCACAGCCAGGTGATTGCCCTGGACCCGGACACCGGCAAGGAAATCTGGCGTTTCGACCCGAAGATCAGCAGCGAAGGTGCTGCCAACTTCAAGGGTTGGGCGCACATGACCTGCCGTGGCGTGTCGTATCACGATGATGCCGTGTATGCCTCGGAACAGAGCCCGACTGGCAGCGCCAGCCCGGCCGCCGCGCCGAATGCCTGCCCGAAACGCATCTTCGTCCCTACCGCCGACACCCGTCTGATCGCCCTGAACGCCGACACCGGCAAGATGTGCGAAGACTTCGGTGACAAAGGCCAGATCGACTTGCGTGCCAACATCGGCACCTTCGCCCCGGGCGGTTACTACTCCACCTCGCCACCGGCCGTTACCAAGAACCTGGTGGTAATCGGCGGTCACGTGACCGACAACGTCTCCACCGACGAGCCTAGCGGCGTGATCCGTGCGTTCGACGTGCACACCGGCAAGCTGGTGTGGAACTGGGACAGCGGCAACCCGGACGACACCACCCCGTTGGCCGAGGGCAAGACTTACACCCGCAACTCGCCAAACATGTGGTCGATGTTCGCGGTGGACGAAAAACTCGGCATGCTCTACCTGCCGATGGGTAACCAGATGCCCGACCAGTACGGCGGCGACCGGACTCCGGACTCCGAGAAGTACAGCGCCGGCCTGACTGCCCTGGACATCGACAGCGGCCACGTGAAGTGGACCTTCCAGTTCACTCACCATGACCTGTGGGACATGGACGTGGGCGGCCAGCCTTCGCTGATCGACATCAAGACCGCTGACGGCGTGAAGCAAGCGGTGATGGCGTCGACCAAGCAAGGCAGCATCTACGTGATCGACCGCTCGAACGGTCAGCCTGTAGTGCCGATCAATGAAATCCCTGTACCGCAAGGCGCAGTGGCCGGCGATCACACCGCACCGACCCAACCGAAGTCCGACCTGAACTTCATGCCACCGCCCCTCAAGGAGCGTGACATGTGGGGCGTGACGCCGTTCGACCAGATGCTGTGCCGGATTGACTTCAAATCCATGCGCTACGACGGTCCGTTCACCCCGCCGTCGCTGCAGGGCTCGATCGTTTACCCAGGTAACTTCGGCGTGTTCGACTGGGGTGGCATTTCCGTCGACCCGGTTCGCCAGATCGCGTTCGTGAACCCAAGCTACATGGCGTTCAAATCGAAACTGATCCCGGCCGCCGACATTGCCAAGCAAGGCCCACGGGTCAGCGAAACCGAAGGCGTGCAGCCGAACAAAGGCGCGCCATACGGTGTGATCCTCGAAGCCATGCTGTCGCCACTGGGCCTGCCGTGCCAGGCGCCGGCGTGGGGTTATGTGGCCGCGGTCGACCTGACCAACCACCAGACCATCTGGATGCACAAGAACGGCACCGTGCGTGACAGCTCGCCGGTTCCGATTCCACTGACCATGGGCGTGCCAAGCCTGGGCGGGACTTTCACCACCGCCGGTGGCGTGTCCTTCCTCAGCGGTACCCTTGACCAGTACCTGCGTGCCTATGACGTGAAAAACGGCAAGCAGTTGTGGGAAGGCCGCCTGCCAGCAGGCGCGCAAACCACACCAATGACCTACACCGGCAAGGACGGCAAGCAGTACGTGCTGGTCATGGCCGGCGGTCATGGCTCCCTGGGCACCAAGCAGGGTGACTATGTGATGGCGTTCAAACTGCCGGATTAAGCAAAACCGGCAGTAAGAAAAAGGCGGCTACCTAAGTGGGTAGCCGCCTTTTTTTATGCGTGAAATAAAGCGATCCGATAGCGCCGATGTATTTAAAAGTTTACTCGGAAAAGTCCTATACCTCCCCAAAAGTCTTTCCCTCAACTTTGGCCCTGCGCCATCCGACGCTCACTGTCGCCAGTAAATCCCCAGCCAAACAAACGTTATCTATATGACGTGCTGTAACTAACATGGAGTTTTCATCATGACGGACCTCAACAGCGTTGAATCAATACCTGCAGTCCCGCATAGCCAGGCGCCCGGGATCCTGGCACTTGAGCAACTCGACACACTCAGCCTGGAAAAACTTATTCGCGGAGAAATACTTGCCATCCGGGTACCTGACTACGCGAATGAACAAACCAGCGAAGTACTAAATAAACATATCAACGAAACGGCGACGCTCCAGGAATATAACCACGAGACCTATGAGCACGGAAAAGTTGTCCAGCATTTCTATGGTGTCCATCGCTGGGGAACACCGTTCAACTCCACCTACGGCAAGGCCGCAGACAGCTATTCGCAACAGAAATACTATGCAGACGCCAACCACATGCGCTGCGTGATCGATGACCTCTGTGCCCCGCGCAAACCACCCATCCATCTACTGATGGAGCATATCCGGCAGGTGTGGCCAGAAGGCGCGACAACCGCGGCGTTCCAGGGCCAGCCGATGTTCTGCGGCATTATCCGCGCCATGTTCCCGGAGACAGCCCACCTCTCCGAAACAGTCCCCCATGTCGATTGCCTGCCCTTGTCGATTGCCGAACTGGAACATCAATTCAGCGCGAATATTTACCTCGAAGTACCACCTTCCGGAGGTGAACTGGTCATTTGGGATACCGAGGCGTTTACCTACGACGAGGTCATCCGTTTCGAAGGGGCGGAACTGCCCGAAGATCGTTTGCAAAAACCGCTGCGCATCCAGCCGCAGAAAAACGAACTGGTGATTATCAATACTCGCCGTCCCCATGCCATTTGCGGTTTCGATTCAGGCAAGCGCATCAGCATCCAGTCCTTTATCGGCTATACCACTGGCCAGCCGTTTTACTTCTGGTGCTAACGCCTTTATTTCTCTTCCTGACGGACACCCTGATATGACACCTGAAGAATTCCGCCGACATGGCCACGCCATGATCGACCTGATTGCAGACTATCGACAAAACATCGAGCAACGCGGTGTGCAACCCACCACGGCCCCGGGAGAAATCAGGTCCGCATTGCCGGCCAGCCCGCCTGAGACAGCCGAACCGTTCGAACAGATCATGGGCGACGTCGAAACACTGATCATGCCCGGTCTGTTGCATTGGCAGCATCCAAGTTTCTTCGGGTTCTTCCCGTCGAATGTGGAACTGTCCTCCGTCCTCGGCGATTGCTTGAGTACCGGCCTGGGCGTGGTGGGATTGTCGTGGCAATCGAGCCCGGCCCTGACCGAAATCGAGGAAGTCACCACCGATTGGCTGCGCGACATGATCGGCCTGAGCGCCAACTGGAGCGGAGTGATCCAGGACTCGGCCTCGACCTCCACCCTGGTGGCGCTGATCAGCGCCCGCGAACGCAGCTCCCACTACGCGCTGATGCACGATGGCCTGCAAAACAGCGGCGCCCCCTTGATCGTCTACACCTCGGCCCACGCCCATAGTTCAGTGAACAAGGCCGCGATCCTGGCGGGGTTCGGCCAGAACAATATCCGTACCGTGGCAACCGACGAACACAATGCAATGTCACCGCATGCATTGGAGCGGGCAATCGAACAAGACCTGGCTGCCGGGAACAGACCCTGTGTGGTGATTGCGACCACCGGCACAACGGCAGCCATGGCCATCGACCCCCTGGAAGCCATCGGCGCCCTGACGCAACGCCACGGGCTGTGGTTGCATGTCGACTCAGCCATGGCCGGGGCCGCGATGATCCTCCCGGAATGCCGCGCGCTGTGGCACGGCATCGAGAACGCCGACTCGCTGGTCCTCAACCCTCACAAATGGCTGGGGGCGGCGTTTGATTGCTCGGTGTACTTTGTACGCGACCCCGAGCACTTGATTCGCATCATGACCACCAACCCCAGCTATCTACAGTCCAAGGCTGACGGCCAGGTCAGGAACTACCGCGACTGGCGGATCTCCCTGGGCAGCCGGTTCCGCGCGCTGAAGCTGTGGTTCCTGATCCGCGAGCAAGGCGTCAGCGGCCTGCAGGCCCGGCTGCGGCGTGACCTGGCGAATGCCCGCTGGCTGGCAGAACAGATTGAAGGCAGCAAACACTGGAAACTGGTAGCCGACGTCACCCTGCAAACCTTGTGCATTCGCCACGAGCCACCAGGCCTTGATGGTGAGGCGCTGGATAACTACACCCGGGCCTGGGCGGAAAAGCTCAACCATTCAGGCAGCGCCTACGTCACCCCCGCCGTGCTCGACGAGCGCTGGATGGTACGCGTGTCCATTGGCGCGCTGGGGACGGAGCGCCACCACGTCGAAGGCTTGTGGGAACGGTTGCAAACCCTGGTCGATGCAACGGTTGAACACTGAAAGACCGGCGTCGGTGCAGCCACCGACGCCCTAGACCGGCACGCGCTCGCGGCGCATCCACATCTCAAACGCCATGGCATTCAACGGCCGGCTGATCAGATAGCCCTGGGCCGTGTCGCACTTCCAGAGCTTGAGCAGCTTGAGGCTGGGCTCGAACTCCACCCCTTCGGCCACCACCTTGAGCCCCAGGTTGTGGCTCATTTCGATGGTCGAGCGCACGATCACGCCGTCGCCGGAAGTGCTGTCGAGGTTGCGCACAAACGACTGGTCGATCTTCAATTCCTGCACCGGCAGGCGTTGCAGTTGCGCCAGGGATGAATAGCCGGTGCCGAAGTCATCCACCGACAGGCTGATGCCACAAGCGCGCAGTTGCTCCAGCACGCTGAGGGCCTGGGCCGGGTTGTGCATGATCGCGCTTTCGGTGATTTCGAAAATCAGTTGCCGGGCCGATACCCGGTAGTGCGCCAGCAACTCGGTCACCCGCGGGGCCAGGCCGTCATCGGCGAGGTCATCCACCGAGATGTTCACCGACAACTGCACCTCCAACCCGCGCACCGCCCACTCGGCCAGTTGGCGAATGGCTTCTTCGATCACCCACTGGGTCAGGCTGCCCATGCTGCCGGTGCGCTCGGCCAGGGGAATGAACTCGGCCGGCGACACCAGGCCCAGGGTCGGGTGCTGCCAGCGCAACAGCGCTTCGGCCTGGCGCACATGGCCATGGTGCAGGTCGAGCTTGGGCTGGTAACACAGGTACAACTCGCCCTCCGTCGGCGCCCGGCGCAGGTCACGAATCAGGCTGATTTGGCGTTGATGGGCGAGGTCGCGGTCCTGCTGGTAGATCTGTAAGTAACCCGGGAACGCTGCCGCATCGTGGCGGGCAATCGCGGCGCGGCTGATCAGCTCTTCAACCTGCTGGCCGTCGGCCGGGTAGGCGGCGATGCCGATGCTCACTTCGTGGCGCAATTCATCGCCACCAATGCGCTGGGGTTCGGTGAGCAGCCCATACAAGCGGTCAGCCAGGGCCACCGCGCGGTCGATCGCAGTGTTTTCCAGCAGCAGCAAAAACTCGCTGCCGGTGATGCGCGCGGCGGTGTCGCTGGCCGAAAGGCTCGACAGCAGGCAGCGGCTGGCTTCGCGGAGCATTTCTTCCACGCCTTCCGGGCCGTAGCCTTCGTTGATCACCCGGTAGTTTTCAATCCCCAGGTACAGCAACACCACCGGCCGGCCAGCGCTGATGGCGCTGCCCAGGCGCTCCATGGCCAGCGCGCGGTTAGGCAGGCCGGTGAGCGGGTCGTGCAAGGCGTTGTGGGCCAGTTGTCGCTCGCGTACCGCGATCCCGGTTTGCATGGCGTTGAAGGCCTGGGCCAGCAGGCCGAATTCATCGTGGCTGCGCACCTGTACCGGTGTGCGGTAGTCACCGGCCCCGATGCGTTCGGCCGCCTGCACCAACGCATTGAGTGGGCGTGAAACCCGCCGCGCCAGAAACAACGCACCCGCGAGCGACACCAGCAGCACCACCAGGGCGATCGCGAGAAATTGCCGGTCCAGCGGCGCGAAGGATTCAAGGGCGTGGTCCAGCGGGCTTTGCAGCAGCACCCGGACCTCGCCACCGTCTGCCGTGTTGCCCAACGGCAGCACCTGGCTGAGATAGCGCTGGCCGTGGAACAGGTTCAATTGCGCCACCGGAGTGATGTACGCGCCCTGCAGATCGCTGGCAATCGACGCCTGTAGCGCCTCGGGCTGAGTACTGAACAATTCGCCGGGCTGACCATGCTGCGCGCTGATGAACGACACTTCCAGGTTGCTCATGGAGCGCAATTCACTGGCAAAGATTTCGTCCATCGGAAAGCCCATGGCGACACGGGCGATCGGTGCGGGGTCGACGACTTCCTGTTGCACCAGCAGGAAAGGCCGGCCATCCAGGGCCACGATCAACATTTGCAGGCCGCTGCGCCGGGCCTGGCGCAAGGCATCGTTATAGGGAAAGGCCTGGCCGGACGTCAGCGCCGGTAACGTGCTGACCATCACGCGGCCGTCGAGCCCCAGCACAAATACCTCGCTGGAACTCAGGCCGGTGCCATGCCGGCGCAGGGTCGCGAGAATCGCGTCGGGCTCGCCATCGGCGACAGCCTGGCGAAACGGCAGGTCCGCCGTCAGCCAGTTCAAGCCGTATTGCAGGCGCCGGCCACGCAGGTCGAGCAGGCGTTCGAACACCTGGCTGCCGGTTTCCAGCTGCACCTGAGCCTGGTTTTCCACGGCGCGATTGGTGGCGGTCTTCACCGCGAAATACACCGCCGCCACGACCACCAGCAACAGCAGCGCCAGCACCCCGGCAATCCGGGTTTGAAACGTATGGCGCCACCTCATTCTGTTGCCCTCTGGCAGCGCCTGCCCCCTCCAGCCGAAACGTCCCTTCGTCATACGCGTCCCTCGCGACAGCTGAACCGGCGTCAAATAAATATCCTTTTTACAGGGATATTTGAATTATCCAGATTAGCTGCGCAAGAGAAGAAGTGCACCCAATAAATACGGGAGTTTATATGTCATTAATTTGGCGACAGGCTGCCGTTACGACGTTCGCGCCCGCATGAAGTCCCCCCAACGCCGCACGAGATAGTTGTGCTCATCCATCACCGAGTTCCACACCGCGATATGCCCCATGCGCTGTTCATAGGAGCCGCCGTCGCGCACGTCACCCACATCGATCAGCGGCAAGCCATCGCTGCCCAACAGCTCTTCCCGGGCGGGCAGCCCGGCGTACCAGTAGTCCCATTCGGCACTGCTCAGGTGATCACGGCTGCGAGCCGGGTTGCCGATGTAATAACCCTGGCGCGCCATCACCGCACCCGGCCAGCCGGACAGCCACCAGTTGAGGTAGGCATAGGCCGCATCCAGCACCGGGCCCTTGGCATGGCGCGACAGCGACAACCCGCCGAACCAGGCGCGATAGCCTTCACGGGGCACCGCCAGGCGGTATTTGACCCCGGCCCGATGCAGGCGCATCAGGGTCGGTGACCACAAGCTCTGGATATCGATGCTCGGGCTGAGCATCAGTTGCGCGGCTTCCTCGTCATCGGACCAGAACGCCGCGAAGTGGCCTTCCTTCTGTTTACGCACCAGGATATCGGCCAGTACATCGATCTCTTCGATGCTCATGTTGCCGATGTCCTTGAAGCTCGCGAGGCCCGCGCCTTGCACGGCCAGCGCCGCGTCCAGGGCGCCGATGGCGGCGTCGCTCTGCAACGCAGTGCGTGCGCCCCAGGCCGGGTCCAGCAACCAGCCCCAACTCTCGTTGGTGCGGTTGAACCCTTCGGGCAAGCGCTCGGGGCGGTAGGCGAAACTGTCGGCGTTGTGGGTCAGGGGCAGCATGCTGATGCGTTCGGTGACGGTGCTGCCGAGGCTGCCGTCGTGCTGCACGAAGAGGCGCTCGCTGGGCACACTGCCGCTGCCCAGACGGTCGTTGGCGGACAAGCGTCCGCGCTTGGGCAGGTCGTTGATCTCGTGCCACAGCGCAATGCGCCGGGTGTCGATCGGCTGGATCGCCCGCGCCGGCCACACGAAATCGACGTTGTGAAACCACTGGTCGTAGAGGTCGTAGCTGTCAGGTTGCATCACCGCAATGCGCTGGGCCTGCTCGACATCATGCACCTGGTACACCAGGCGAATGCCCAGCTCTTTTTCCGCTCGCACACGCAAGGTTTCGAGCAAGGTCACCGAGGTGCCGAGGACGCGAAGCGTGATCATGCGGCGAACCTTCTGGAGAACACTTCAAAGGAGCGCCGCAGCAGAGCCGGGTCGAGCCCGCGCAGGATAAACACCAGGCGCGATTGCCGATCGGTCCCCGGCCAGGCAGGCAGGTGAACCGGGGCATGCAGGCAATGCTGCACGCCATGAATGACGATGGGAGCGTTACTGGCGTTCACGTTGAGCAGTCCTTTGACGCGAAGAATACGTTCGCCGTGGCATCTTAACAGCATCGATAACCAGACCCCGAAACCGACCCAATCCAGCGGCTGATCGAAGGTCAGGCAACAGACTTGTGCAGCGCCGTGGTTGGCGGCGGTGGTTTGATGGAGTTTCCAGCGGCTGACTTCTGCAGCGGGCTCGGCACTGCGCAGGCCTTCGCCAAGCAGCAGTTGTTCACCGCTGTCGATATCGCAGGTATTGAGGATCGGCGTACCGGCGTTCAGTGCCTGCAAGTGCAAGCGCAACGGGCCACAGTCTTCGACGAGGTCGGTCTTGCTCAACAGCAGGCGATCGGCAGCGGCCACTTGCGCCAGCCATTCCGGGTGCAGGCGCTCTTGCAAAGCAGCGTGGCTGGCGTCCACCAGCGTCACCACCAGGCCGATATGAAAGCGCCCGCGCAGTTGCACGTCGTTGTTCAAGGTGGCGAGGATTGGCGCCGGGTCGGCCAGGCCGGTGGTTTCCAGGATCACCCGCTTGAAAGCCGGAATCTCACCCCGCTCACGACGCTGCAACAGGCCGAGCAAGGCGTCTTTCAACTCGCCGCGAATCGAACAGCACACGCAGCCGCTGGGCAGCAGCACCGTGTCCGGCGCGACTTCCTCCACCAGCAGGTGGTCGATGCCGACATCGCCGAACTCATTGATCAGCAACGCCGTGTCGCCGAGGCTTTCACCTTGCAGCAGGCGCTTGAGCAAGGTGGTCTTGCCGCTGCCGAGGAAGCCGGTGATGACGTTGAGGGCGATGCTCATGGCTGTTGCTCCAGATGATCCAGCAGGCGCGGGTCCAACGGGTCCAGCGGTCGACCGAGCATGGTCTCTGCCGCCCGCCACAGTTGATCCAGGCCGCTGGCCAGTTCCTGTTTGCCGGTGGCGCCCAGCAGCAGATAGGACGCGCCCTGGAAGTCTTCGACCTTGAGCCGGAACACCGCCAGCACCTGGTTGATCGCCGCGATTCGGCGCAGACGCTCGCGTCGGCGCGGCAATTCATCGCCCAAAGGGTCGCTCCAGTGCAGGTCTTCGCCCAGCAGGCCGCAAAGTCCGCACATGCTTAGTACCCGCTCATGGCATGACGTCGCCGGAGTTCGGGCCAAGGGTCTGGCCGACGAACAGATTGCCGCCCGGCTCGCTGGCCAGCAGCACGGCAGTCGGCGCGACTTCGTCCGCCAGGCCGAAACGACCCAGGGGTAACTCGGCGGCCTTGGCGCGTTTCCAGGTGTCGCTGATGCCGCCTACCAATGGCGTTTCGATGGGCCCGGGTGCAATGGCGTTGACCAGTACGTTGTCCTTGGCCACTTCCAGGGCCAGGGATTTAGTGAAGCCGATCACCCCGGCCTTGGCCGCCGCATAGTGCGTCAACTCGGCGCCGCCCTTGATCCCCAGTTGCGAGGCGACGTTGATGATCCGGCCCCAGCGCTGGCCAATCATGTGAGGCAAGGCGCGCTGGCTGGCGACGAACACGCTGGTGAGATCGACGCGCAGCATGTCGTTCCACATGTCCAGGGTCAGGTCGACGCAACGGGCCTGGGTCAGCATGCCGGCGTTGTTGACCAGGATGTCGATGCCGCCGTAGTGGGTGACGCAGGCATCGACGCTGGCCCGGGCGCCGTCGACGGTGCCGACATCGGCCACGCATTCGAGGACTTCGGCGCCGAGGTTGCGGCAGGTGATGGCGGTTTCGGCGAGGGTGGCGGCATCGCGGTCGGCCAGCAACAGACGCGCGCCTTCGACGGCGTAGGCACGGGCGATGGCGGCGCCGATGCCGCTGCCGGCACCGGTGATCACGGCGCGGCGGTTAGCGAGTTGGGGCATGGTGAACTCCTGAAATAATCAAACGGCGAACGCGGTCAAAAATGTGGGAGCGGGCTTGCTCGCGAAAGCGGAGTGCCAGCCAATACATGCGGAACTGATCCACCGCATTCGCGAGCAAGCCCGCTCCCACATTTGGAGCGAGTCCGGCTTAAAACTGGGGGTTAGTCCGGCCAGCGCACGGTCAAGCCACCATCAATCACAATGCTCTGCCCGGTCAGGTAGCTCGATTCCTCACTGGTCAAAAACCGCACCAGGGACGCCACTTCATCCGCCCGCCCGACCCGGCCCAGCGGAATCGCCCGCGCCGCTTTCGCCAGCCCTTCCGGCCCGAGGGAGTTCTTCGCGTCCAGCGACTGGGGCGTTTCGATCAACCCCGGAATCACCGCGTTGCAACGAATCCCCAACGGCGCCAATTCCACCGCCAGCGACCGACACAACCCCGGCACGCCGGCCTTGGCCGCCGCATAGTGCGCGTGCTCCTGCCAGCCATACACGCCACCGGCAATCGACGAAATCGCCACCAGCGCGCCGCCTTCGTGCATGTGCCGGGTCGCCGCCCGGAAGGTGCGCATCACCCCGGTCAGGTCGACGTTGAGCATCTCGTTCCACAGCGCGTCTGTCATCTCCAGCAGTGGCGCACGGCGTAACAAACCGGCGTTGGCCACCGCGTAATCGAGGCGACCGAAGTGCTGGACCGCCTGCGCCGCCAGGTTATCCACCGAGGTTGTATCGCCCACGTCCAGCGGCAACATCAGGCATTCACCGCCCGCCTCTTCCACCAGCGCAACCGTGTGATGCGGGTCATGGGGATCGGCCGGGTAATACCCACCCACCACCGCCACGCCGCTGCGGGCATACGCCACCGCGAGGGCCTGGCCGATGCCGCTGGCGGCACCGGTAATCAATGCAACTTTACGACTCATCGAATCAACTCCTTACTGGACGGTTTCCGGACGCACGTGGCGCGCGGCAAACATCAACGCACCGGAGAGGAAGCACGGCACTGCGCCAAACCACAGCGCAGCGGTCTGCCAGTCACTGCCGGCCGACAACACCTGGGTCGCGCCGAACCCGGCGACCACCGCACCAATCGGCCCCATGGCATGGATGATCGCGCCACCGGTAGCCCGGATGCTGGTGGGGAAACTTTCACTGATGAAAAACAGCGCCGCCGAGTACGGCCCGATCAGGAAGAACAGGCCCAGGCTGTACAGCCCGACCACCATCGCCATGTTGCTCGGGCCAAACAGCATCCCGGCAAACGACAGCCCGCCGAGCATCCAGCCCAGGCCGATGACATTGCGCCGGCCGATCTTGTCGCCCATCCAGCCGTGGCTGAGGTAGCCGCAGTAACCCACCAGGTTCGACAGCACGAGGATAATCAGCGAGTTCTCGAACGAGATGTGGTGCACGCTGATGATCACCGACGTACCCAGCACGCTGAACACCTGGATCGCCGCCCAGTTGAGCAGCAGCGCCGCACCGATCACCAGGGTGGCGCGGCGGGCCGGGCCACGGAATGCGGCCTTGAGGCCGGCCTTGCTGTGTTCGTCATAGTCCACGCCGTAGGTCACGGCGACGTTTTGCGCTTCTTTCACCGCGCCGCTTTTACGCAGCTCGCTGATACGCTGGTGAATCTGGAACTGCGGGCTTTCCTTAAGCTTGCGCGCCATGACCGCGATCACAATCGCCGGGATCGCCGCAAACACGAAGCACCCCTGCCAGCCAATCACCGGCAGCAACAGCGCGGTCAAACCCGCCGCGATCAACGCGCCCACCGGCCAGCCGCCCTGCACCAGGCTGTAGATAAAGCCGCGACGCTTGGCCAGTTTCGGATCATCCGAGGCAGCGTACAGTTCGCTCAGGTAAGTCGCGTTGACGGTTTCCTCGGCATACCCCAGGCCGCCCAGCGAACGGATCAGGATCAGCGACGACTTGCCCCACGCACCACCAATGGCGGTGAGCGCCGAGCAGATCGCCGAACCGGCCACGGTGAAAATAATCCCTTTGCGCCGACCCAGTTTGTCCACGATCGGACCGATGGCCAGCGCGACCACGGCGGTGCCTACCGCCACCCATGTCGCAATCTCCGCTTGCTCCACTTCACCCCAATTAAAGTGCCGCCCGATTTCCGGCAGCAAGGTGCCGAAAAGGATGAAGTCATACACCGCAAACACCCAGGCGAAAAACGCGATCCAGGTGGCGAAACGCACCTCCTTGGGCGTCAGTTGCCGGGGTTTCCAGCCAGTCAGATCAAGCTTGTTGTAGATAGACATGAATCGCGCCTCGGGAGGTTGGCCAGGGTTTAGGTACGGGTGTCAGGTACGTGGTTGGCGGCGGATAAAGTCATCGGCGATTTCGTCGAAGGTGACGAAGCGCACGCCGGCATGGCTCTGGATGTGTTCGATCAGCCGCTCAAGCATCAGCAGCACTTGCGGGCGGCCGGACACGTCGGGGTGGATGGTCATGGTGAACACCGCGTGTTCGTGCTCGCGGTAGACCCAGTCGAACTGGTCGCGCCACATTTCTTCGAGGTGACGCGGGTTGACGAAGCCGTGGCTGTTGGGGGCTTTCTTGATGAACATCATCGGCGGCAGGTCGTCTAGGTACCAGTTGGCCGGGATCTCCACCAGGTCGGTTTCTTCGCCGCGCACCAGGGGTTTCATCCAGGTGTCGGGGTGCTGGCTGTAGTCGATCTTGGTCCAGGTGTCGCCCTTGCGCACGTAGTACGGGTGGAAGTCGTTGTGCATCAGGCTGTGGTCGTACTTGATGCCTTTTTTCAGCAGCAGTTCGTTGGTGACCTTGCTGAATTCCCACCATGGCGCGACGTAGCCGGTGGGGCGTTTGCCGGTGACCTGGGTGATCAGCTCGATGGACTTGTCGAGGACGATTTCTTCCTGCTCGGCCGTCATCGCAATCGGGTTTTCGTGGCTGTAGCCGTGCACACCGATTTCGTGACCGGCGTCGGCCACCGCCTTCATCTGCTCGGGGAAGGTTTCCATCGAGTGGCCGGGAATAAACCAGGTGGTGCGCAGGCCGTAGCGCTCGAACAATTTGAGCAGGCGTGGCGCACCGATTTCACCGGCGAACAGGCCGCGGGAAATGTCGTCCGGGGAATCTTCGCCGCCATAGGAACCGAGCCAGCCAGCGACCGCGTCGACGTCGACGCCAAATGCACAGAGGATGTCTTTAGCCATGATGTGTCTCCTTAAAAAGTGAGTGCGGTTTCTACCGACAGTGCGGCCCGAAGCAGGCGCGCGTCTTCGCCGCTGGGGGCGCTGAGCAGCAGGCCGGTGGGCAGGCCCAGGGCATCACGGCCGCTGGGCAGGCTGACGCCGGGCATGTCCAGCAGGCTGCCGGGCATGGTCAGGCGCAGGGTGGCGAGGTTGGTGCTGACGAACAGTTCAAAGTCGACTTCCAACGGCGCCAGGGCCGGGGCCACATGGGCCACGGTGGGGGTGATGAGGATCGCGCCGTCGAGTTCGTCGACAAGCTGCTGTTGCAGGCGGCGACTGGCGTCGTACAGCGCCAGCAGTTGGCTGGCCGGCAGTGTGCGGGCCGCTTCAAGGCGACGGCGAACGCGGGGGTCGAGTTGCTCGGCATCAGGGCTGTCGAGCAGGGCTTCGTGGAGGGCGAAGGCTTCGAAGGCGCCGAGCCAGCCCTGGTGCAGGATCAGGTCGAGGGTGGCCTGGAAGGTCTTCGAGGGGCGCACGTCAATCAGCGCGCCGTCTGCCTTCAATCGGTCCACACAACGTTGCAGGTTGTCGCGCACCGCAGGTTCAACCCGTGCGTCTTCCAGCACACTTTGCTCGACCCAGAACCGCTGGCCATTGAGGCTGCGGGGCGGGCGTGGTGGGCGCTGGTCGCGACCATTGAGCAGGTCGTCGATGGCCAGTGCATCGCGCACGCTGCGGGTCAGCGGGCCGAGGCTGTCGAGGGTGTGAGCCAGCGGAAAAACGCCGTCGCGGCTGTAGCGCCGGCAACTGCTGCGATAACCGACCACGCCATTCAGCGCAGCCGGAATACGGATGGAGCCGGCGGTGTCGGTACCCATGGCGATCGGCACGATGCCGGCTGCCACGGCGACCGCCGAGCCCGACGACGAGCCGCCGGGAATCCGCGGTTGATCGACGCTGGCCGGGTTGTGCGGCGTGCCGAAATGCGGGTTCAGGCCCAGGCCGGAATAGGCCAGTTCGCTGAGGTTGGTCTTGCCGACGCTGACCATTCCGGCGCGGCACAACAGGCCCACACTTGGCGCGTCCAGCAAGGCGGCCGGCGCATTACGGCGATAGGCCGCGCCCGCCGTGGTAATGCTGCCGGCCACATCGAACAGATCTTTCCAGGCCAGTGGCACCCCGTCGAACACGCTCAACGGCTGGCCGGCACGCCAACGGGCGGCCGACGCTTCGGCCTCACGGCGAGCGCGCTCGGCGGTCAGGGAGATGAACACGCCGGGGGCCATGCTCGCGTGGGCAAGTGCCTGTTCCAGGACCCGCACCGGATCGCTGCGACCGCTGGCGAAATCCTCGGCCATTGAAGTGGCGTCTGACATGGGAATGACCTTTGAAAAATGTACATATTAATAAAATGTACATTTTACAAAGGCAGCTTTCGTGCCAGTCTCGTGGACAGCTTGTTTGCCACACCTGGCACTTTGGAGCAGATCCACGGGCTAGATGGGTTTCAGGCATTAAAAGAAATATCGGCTGGAGTTTAAGGCTCGCCTGGAATGAAATAATGTATCTTTTATTAATAAATACATTTTGGTGCAGAAAAGTAACATCAACCCTCTGAAGGCCCCAAAAAAGTGCCACCGACGTGGCGCAGAGTGACAGGCGCAACTATGAGAGAATCCCCGGCCACCGACCCGTTTGCTCCAGAGAGCCCGATGAAAGCAGTGTCAGCCTCGGCTTCCCGTTACGCGATGATTCACCAGGTTCTGCGCGACGCCATCACCCACGGCACCGCCCGCCATGGCCTGGTGTTGCTGGAAGCGCCGCTGGCCGAATTGTTCGGCACCAGCCGGGTGCCGGTGCGCAAGGCGCTGAACCTGTTGCATGACGAAGGACTGATCTGCCGCTTTGATGGCCGGGGTTACCTGATCAACCCCGACGGCCTGGACATGGAGCCGCTGCGCCTGCCCCTGAGCCATGCGCACCTGGGCCTCAACGGTGAAGATGAATTGGTGGACACCCGGCCACTGGGGGAGCGCATCGTCGAGGAAATCGGCGCGGCGCTCTCGACCTGTATCGCCTTCGGGCATTATCGCCTCGATGAACAGGCCGCCGCCGAGCACTACAACGTCAGCCGCGCGGTGGTGCGTGAAGCGCTGATGCGCCTGCGGGACCGTGGCCTGGTGGAAAAGGAACCCTATTCCCAATGGCTGGCCGGGCCACTGACTGCCCGGGAAGTCACCGAAGACTACGAACTGCGCGCCTGCCTGGAGCCCGAAGCCCTGCGCCAGAGCGCGCCGAACCTCGACCGCGACCTGCTGCACGCCATGTTGCAGCGCGTGCTCGATGCGCAAAACAGCGCCCATTGCAGCCTGGAAGAGATCGAGCAGATCGAGGAAGACCTGCACCAGCACTGCCTCGCCGGCCTGCAAAATCGCAAGATCGCCGCGCTGATCCGCCAGGGGCAGAGCCCGATGATCATCAGCCGGATTTTCTACCGGCTGCTGGGCATCGGTGCCGATCCGGCGATGCTGGCCGAGCACCGGCTGATCCTTGAGCTGTTGCTGCATGGCGCCTTCGACGCCGCCGCCCTGAACCTGCGCGAGCACCTGCAACGGGCCCGGCAGCGGATGTTGCAGCGCTTGAAGGTGCTGTCGGTGCTGCCTGAACAACCTTTACCGGCCTACCTGCACAAACTCAGCTGACGAAATACAATCGAAAATGTGGGAGCGGGCTTGCTCGCGAAGGCGGCGCATCAGTCACAGATGCATCGACTGACAGACCG
>NZ_JACARZ010000007.1:0-77337 GCF_013386315.1 Pseudomonas sp. P7779
GTTAACGACCTTCGCGAGCAAGCTCGCTCCTACTGTTTCACGCGCTGGGGCGCGCATCCGAGCGGCGCCATTGCACGTTTTCGATGCCGAATTTCTCGGCCTGGGGCTGGCTCGTCTTCTTCACCTGCTCACGGGCAAAGCGCCCGATGCGGCCTACGCCGGCGTCGCAGCTCGCCCAATGCCAGGCTTCGGCGTTGTCGAGTTTTTCCAGGCGGATGATGAATGACTTGGGCTGGCCATGCAGCGTGTAGTCGATCACGAAAAGTTTTGCGTTAGTCATGGATCCGTAAACCCTCCTTGTGTCTTTAAGTGACCCTGCGCAGGTGGTAAAAATTCACTCGGATCATCCGGTTCACGTCTTATCATGGCGCTCCATACTTGAACGATGTGTCTTCCATGGCCCTTGCCGCGCCTCCCGACCTCAGTGATCACGCCGTCCCCGTGCAACCCTTGGCGCGCACCTATCCGCGCGGATTGTATGTCGAGCCCCATCAACACGATTGGGGCCAGTTGCTGTATGCCATGAGCGGCGTGATGTGGGTCGAGACACCCCGGGAAGCGCTGGTAGTGCCGCCCCAGCGCGCGGTGTGGCTGCCGCCGGGTGTCGAGCATGGGATTCGCGTGGTGTCGGACTTGCAGATGCGCAACATTTACCTGCGCCCGGCGCTGGCAGCGACCCTGGACAGCCAGGTGCAAGTGATCGAGGTCGGCGGGCTGCTGCGCGAACTGATCGTGGCGCTGGTGGAGCAGGGCGACAAGGGGGACCAGGCCTATTACGAAGCCGTGGTCGGCCTGGCCCTGCTGGAACTGCAACGGGCCCGGCGCTCGCCGATCCGTATCGCCTTGCCCGTGGGCGCCGACCGACGCCTGACCAGCGCCTGCCAGGCGGTGATGGCGTCACCGTCCCTGGACATTCCCTTTGAACAGCACGCCGAAGCCGCCGGCGCCAGCGTACGCACCCTGGCGCGGCTGTTCCAGAACAGCCTGGGCATGGGCTTTGCCGAGTGGCGCCGCCAGGTGCAGTTGGCCACCGCCGTGGCCGAGTTGATCCAGGGCCAGTCGGTCAGCGCGATCGCCCGTTCCCTGGGTTATTCGCCGAGCAGTTTCAGCGACATGTTTCGCCGTGAACTGGGGATGGCGCCGTCGCAGTATCCCGTCTGAGGCTTGGCCGAAATCCTGAAGCACTTGGCCGATGCTTCGGTTTCAGCCCCCCTACACTGACCGCATCAACCCTTGCTGCGGAGTGTTCCATGAATTACCTGATTTCCTTGGCCATCGGCCTGTTGGTCGGCGTGATTTACGGTGCCCTGGACTTTCGCTCGCCTGCGCCTCCTGCCATCGCCCTGATCGGGCTGATGGGCATGCTGATGGGCGAGAAGCTCTGGCCCATGGGCCGGCAAATGGTCAGCGCCTGGTTCTCCTGAAACCCTTTTTAACCTCGATGGATATTGGTCATGAAAGCACTGCAATTTTCCGCCACCGGCGATCTCGCTGCCCTTGCTTACGTTGATGTCGCCACGCCGGTGCCGGCGGCCGGTGAAGTCCTGGTGCAGATCAAGGCTGCCGGGCTGAACCCCAGCGACGTGAAGAACGTGCTCGGGCGTTTCCCCTACACCACGTTGCCACGCATTCCCGGCCGTGATTTTGCCGGGGTGGTGGTGGAAGGCCCACAGGAACTGGTCGGCCAGGAGGTCTGGGGCACCGGTCGCGACCTGGGTTTTTTCGCCGACGGTTCCCACGCCCAGTACCTCACCGTGTCGGCCAAGGGCGTGGCGCACAAGCCCAGCCATCTGAGCTTTGCCCAGGCCGCCAGTCTCGGCGTACCGTACACCACGGCGTGGGATGCCCTTGAGCGCAGCGGTGTCGGCAAAGGTACTCGCTTATTGGTGATTGGTGCCAATGGAGCGGTAGGCAGCGCGGCGTTGGCCCTGGCGAAGATTCGTGGGGCCCAGGTGCTCGGGGCCGTGCGTCGGCCGGAACAGGTCGAGGCCTTGCGCGAGCAGGGTTTCGAGGGCTTGTTACTGGGCCAGCCGGAAGCGCTGGGAGGGCAGGTTAATGCGCTGTTCGGTACGGGCGCCGATGTGATCTTTGACACCACCGGCTTCTGGTTGCCGGCAGCGGTGGCGGCGCTGGCGCCTTTTGGCCGTATCGCGATCATCGCCGCGCCGGTGGACGGGCACGTGCAACTGCCGGCCCTGGCGTTGTATCGCAAGGGTGGTTCGGTGGTGGGGATCAATTCGCTGCTCTACAACTGCGAGCAATGCGCCGTGATGCTGGAGCAGTTCGGGCGGTTCTTCGATGAGGACTTGTTGCCGCTGCCGACCGGTTTGCGAGAAGTGTCGCTGGCCGACGGTGTGAAGTGCTTTGAGCAAGTGAACCAGGGCAGTGCCGACAAGATTATCTTCCTGCCCTGACCCGCTTATTGTGGGCGCGGGCTTGTGTGGGAACGGGCTTGTGTGGGAGCGGGCTTGCTCGCGAATACGGTGTGTCAGCCAATACATTCGGCACTGATCCACCGCTTTCGCGAGCAAGCCCGCTCCCACATTTGATCTTTGTTCAGGCTTCGGGAACGCCTTTTTCCCACGCCGACCAGTTCTTCAGAATTGCCTGCACCAGCGGATTACCGGTGCGATACAGGTTCTCCAGCGCCGGCACAAATCCGCCCTGGTCCGCATACTTCAGCAGGTTGTCCACTTCGCTGTAGCCCGGGTACGGCCGATCAAAGTCGGAACCGGCCCGCACCACCGCCAGGCGATTGATATCCACCCACCCTTCACGGCTGGCTCGTAGCAACGCCTCATAGGTGGAGTTGTCTTCCTGCTGGGTGGTGCAGTACACGCCTTTATTGTCCGTCAGCAATTTGGTCCAGACCTCGGCGCGCTCACTCAGGCGCGTCCCGGAGAACCAGGTATTGCCCGCCAGGGTGTCGCACCGGGTGACCTGCGGCGGCTGATTGGCCGGCGCGTACGGATAGTGTTTGCGCCAGGCCGTGGACTCCTTGCTTTCACTGAGCTCGACTTTTTGCGACAGCGCAAACGCCTTGGCTTGCAGCTTGGGATTGAGCTCGAACACTTCGGTCTTGTAGTCCAGCGGCGGCTTCTCGTTCGGCCCCTTGGTATTGATGCCGATATAGCCGGTCGGCCAGTCCTTCGGCGCGTCCCGTGAATCCAGTTCCCATTGGGTTCCGAATTCCACCAGGTAATGGGCCCACGCGGCGGTGCCGATGGTGCCATGGTGCGGGTTGATCCCGGCGATCCCGGCGATCAGGAAGTAGCTCTGGCGCAGGTCGAACTTGGGCGACAACGCCAGCGCCAGGGTCGAGGCGGCAGCGTTGGTCTGGCCCATGCCGGTCACCAGCAGGCACACGTCCTGGGTGTTGCAGCGGATCACTGGATACTCGGCCGACAAGCCTGGCACGCGAACTTCCTGCTTGAGTTCCAGGCGGTCGATCCAGTTCTGCGCTTCGGGGGCGAACATGGTGATCAGCATCACCTTGGGCTTGATCGGGGCCGGGGCATCAGCCAGCACGACATGCGGCAACAGCGCCCCGGCGGCCAGGCCGATGGCGGTTGAAAGGCGGGTAAAGGTCTTCATCTACTGCTCCTTGTTCACACTCAGAATTGATAGCCCACACCGGCGTAGTAACCCCAGCCGTTGGAGCGGGCGCGGAAATTGCCGTCGCCAAAGTTCAGCTCGCTGCCGTCTTCCCAGTTGCCGCCGTTGTGGAAGTAACGGCCTACCAGGGTGAAACGCAGGTGAGTGAACGAATACAACAGCACGTTTGTTGCAACCAGGGAGTTGGCGGTGCGCGCGGGGTTGTCTTTGTGCAGATCCGAGCCGAAATCGTAGTTGGTGAAGCCGATATAGGTCAGCGACGCACCATTGTCGAAGCTGCCGATGGGCACGATGTATTTCATCTGCGCACGGTAGCCGTCCCATGAGTATTCGTTGCTGGCGCCGTAGTTTTCCCACTGGTAACGGCCATAGAAGTTGGCCGACAGGTTGACCCGCGAGTGGGTCTCGATGTCGGTGCCCAGGCCGCTGTACAAGGTGTTGGCACGGTTGTCCTTGTTGCTGCCGTGGTCGTAGATCCAGTCAAACGCTACATACCATTCCTTGAACGGGCCGATGGCCAGGCTGCGACCGGCCAGGTAGTCGATGGAGATGCGCGGTTCGTGCTCCATGAACACCGGCGAGCCGTGGTCCCACGCGCCTTTGTCGTTGCTGTTGCCGATCCCGAAGATCTTCGGGATGTCGACGTAGCCATACAGTTCGAACGGGCCCTTGCGGCCGAAGTATTCGTACTCCAGGTACACGTCATCGGCGGGTTTGGGGCCGAAGCTGATGTCTTTGCTGCCGATCACCGTCAGGTCCTGGTTGAACCAGTCCGACAGGTACACGCCTTTTTTCGACGGGCTGGTTTCCGGGGCCAGGGCTTCGCCCTGTGCTGAGTCATCGGTGGGTTTTTCCTGCGCCAAAATGGGTCCGCTGAGTACTCCCGTAACGGCAGCCAGTAGCAGGGAAACAGCAAAAGGGGTAGCCGACGCGGATCGTCTGGAAGTGGGTTGCATTGAAAATCCCTGTTCGTACGCGGTTGGGGCCCGATTCTTCGGGTTGAGGTGAACCTGGTTGCCAAGTTCGTTCCGCAAACGTTTGCACAGGTTGTACCAATTTGTGTCAATTGCATGAAGGAATTGAGAAAAGTGGGAAATAGTCGGCCTTTTGGTCAGAAACGTAACGGACCGGGTAAAGGCGTGTGTGGCATCCTGCAGGACCTCGCACTGGGAGTCGCCCGATGTTCGATCACTATTTGAAACGCTGGAACCTGACACCCGAGGGTGACGCCATCATCACCCCCGGCAGCGACCTGCTGCCGGTGCGCTGGGACGGGCAGCCGGCGATGCTCAAGATCGCCCGCGAGCCCGAGGAAAAGCTCGGCGGCGAGTTGATGACTTGGTGGGCCGGCAAGGGCGCCGCCCGCGTGTTTTTCCATGACGGCGATGCCGTGGTGATGGAGCGCGCAACCGGCCCGGGTTCGCTGATGCACATGGCCCTCAACGGCCAGGACGATGAAGCCAGCCGCATTGCCTGCGCCACCGTGGCGTTGTTGCATGCGCCGCGCCCGTCGCCACCGGCGGGCTTGCACTCATTGGAGCTCTGGTTCCGCTCCCTGTGGCTCGCCGCTGAGGGTAAAGGCGGGCGGATACGCGAGTGTGCCGCCACGGCGCGCAGCCTGCTGGCGTCACCTCAGGAACCGGTGGTGCTGCACGGTGATGTGCACCACGACAACATCCTCGATTTCGGCCCCCGGGGCTGGCTGGCGATTGATCCCAAGCGGGTGGCCGGCGAGCGTGGCTATGACTACGCGAATTTGATCTGCAATCCGGATTTGCCCACTTGCACCGATCCGGCGCGATTTACACGCCAGGTCGAGATCATCGCCGGGGCTGCGGGCCTGGAGCGCCAGCGCCTGTTGCAATGGGTGGTGGCGCACGCCGGTTTGTCGGCGGCGTGGTTTCTGGAGGATGACCAGCGACACCGCGCCGATGGGGAGCTGGAAGTGGCGCGCCTGGCTCAATGCGCCTTGGTAAACGGCAGCGCCTGATCGCCATTGCGGTTAAACAGGTACATCGCGGTTTCCCGGCGATATTCGCTGGGCGTCTGGTTCATCTCGATGCGAAAGTGCCGGTTGAAGTTGGAGAGGTTGGCGTAACCCACTTCAAAGCAGATATCGGCGACTGACATCTCGCTTTGCAGCAACAGGCGGCAGGCGCGCTGCACCCGGAACTTGCGCATCAGGTCGATAAAGCCGTGACCGGTGACGCGCTTGAAAAAACGCGAGAAGCCCGGTTCGCTCATGTCCAGCCGTTGGGCGATCACCGACAGCCGCAGGTCGCCGGTCAATTCCGTCATCAGGTATTCGAAGGCCTTGTGGATACGCTCCGAGCTGCGGGCATCCAGGCTTGGCGTGTAGCAGGCACTGGCCAGGCAATGGGCTTCCCCGGAGGGTGCCTGCCCCAAGGTATGCAGTAACTGGATGAACAGAATCAGGCGCGCCAGGCCCTCGGCGGGGCCGATGGACTCCAGCAGGTGCGCAGCCTTCAGGGCGGTTTCACCGGTGAATTCCAGGCCGCGCCGGGCCCGGTCAAACAGGCCTTGCAGGTCGCCCAGCTCAGGCAGCGTGGTGCGCAGGGCCAGCAATGCGGCGCCGTCGAACTGCAACACCACATCGCGCCCCGTCAGGTACTCGCCGGGGGCCAGGTCGCCGATCCAATCGTGGGGCAGGTCGGGGCCGATCAGTGCGACATGGCCGGCGCCAAACGCACCGATATAGTCGCCCGCCACGAGCTTGCCGCTGCCCTGGCGGATCAGGTGGATTTCAAATTCGGGGTGATGGTTCCAGCGGGCCAGCTCGAACGGATAGTCATGTTCGTACCAGCGAAAGCCATGCTCGGGCTCGGCCAGAATCACTTCCAGCTCGGCGGGGCGCTGCTCGAAAAGGGCGGATCGGCTTGCAGGCATGGGCTTGGCCCTTCTGGGCTTTTTGGAATGGCACCAAAATACGCCCTTTGTTCAAGTAGCCGCTACCCCGGGTTTTGCCCTCCACTGATACTTTTTTGATCTTGGCGATGCGGTTAAAAAAGTATCAGCCGGGCATCCGCCAGTCGTTTGTCCGGCGTTGGGCAAGCTGCTGTAATCGGGCCGTCAACAACAAAAACAATAAGTGGAAACCGCCATGCTCAAGATTCCGAAAGCGCTGTTCCTGCTCTCCGGCCTCACGCTCGCGATGGCCGCACATGCTGCCGAAACCGTGACCATCGCCACGGTCAACAACAGCGACATGATCCGCATGCAGCGCCTGTCCAAGGTGTTCGAACAGCAGCACCCCGAGGTGAAACTCAATTGGGTGGTGCTCGAAGAAAACGTCCTGCGCCAACGCCTCACCACCGACATCGCGACCCAGGGCGGCCAATTCGACGTACTGACCATCGGCACCTATGAAACCCCGCTGTGGGGTGCCAAACACTGGCTGGAGCCGATCACGCCGCTGCCCGCCGACTACGACGTGGAAGACATCTTCCCCGCGGTACGCCAGGGCCTGTCGGTGAACAACACCCTCTACGCGTTGCCGTTCTATGGCGAAAGCACCGTCACCTATTACCGCACCGACCTGTTCAAGCAGGCCGGCCTGGCGATGCCCGAGCATCCGACCTGGACCCAGCTGGGGGAGTTCGCCGCCAAGCTCAACCAGCCCGCCAAGGACCAATACGGCATGTGCCTGCGGGGCAAGGCCGGCTGGGGTGAAAACATCGCGTTGCTGAGCACCATGGCCAACGCCTTTGGTGCACGCTGGTTCGACGAACAATGGAAACCCGAGCTGACCAGTCCCGAGTGGACGGCGGCGGCGAACTTCTACGTCAACACCCTGAAAAACTATGGCCCGCCGGGCGTCTCCAGCAACGGTTTCAACGAAACCCTGGCGCTGTTCAACAGCGGCAAATGCGCGATCTGGGTCGACGCCAGCGTTGCCGGCTCGTTCACCACCGATAAAACCCAAAGCAAAGTCGCCGACAGCGTGGGTTTTGCCGCCGCACCCACCGAGGTCACCGACAAGGGTTCGTCGTGGCTGTACGCCTGGTCCCTGGCAATCCCGGCCACCTCCAAGCACAAGGACGCCGCCAGAGCCTTTATCACCTGGGCCACCTCCAAGGAATACATCCAGCTGGTAGCGGATAAGGACGGCATCACCAACGTACCGCCGGGCACGCGCCAGTCCACCTACAACGCGGCGTACCTGGCCGCAGCGCCGTTCGCCAAGGTGACCTTGCAGATGATGCAACACGCCGACCCCGCGCACCCGTCGGCCAAACCCGTGCCGTACGTGGGCATCCAATACGTGACGATCCCCGAGTTCCAGGCCATCGGCACCTCGGTGGGTAAGCTGTTTTCGGCAGCGCTCACCGGCGGCATGACGGTCGACAAGGCACTGGCCGAGGCGCAGTCCACCACCGAGCGTGAAATGAAACGCGCCGGCTACCCGAAATAATCACCTCAGGGACACTGCATTGATGAAACGACTGGAAGGTAAAAGTGCGCTGGTCACCGGCAGCGCGCGGGGCATTGGCCGGGCGTTTGCCCAGGCCTACATCAACGAAGGCGCGACCGTTGCCATCGCCGACATCAACCTGGAGCGGGCGCGGGCCACCGCCACGGAGCTGGGCCCGAAGGCCTACGCGGTGGCGATGGATGTCACCGACCAGGCGTCCATCGATGCCGCGATTGCCGCCGTGGTGGCGCAGGCCGGCAAGCTCGACATTCTGATCAACAACGCCGCCTTGTTCGACCTGGCGCCCATCACCGACATCACCCGCGAGAGCTTCGACCGGCTGTTCTCGATCAACGTCGCCGGTACGTTGTTCACCTTGCAGGCGGCGGCCCGGCAGATGATCAAGCAGGGGCATGGCGGCAAGATCATCAACATGGCCAGCCAGGCCGGGCGCCGGGGTGAGCCTCTGGTGGCGGTGTACTGCGCGACCAAGGCGGCGGTGATCAGCCTCACGCAATCGGCGGGGCTGAATCTGATCAAGCAGGGCATCAACGTGAACGCCATCGCGCCGGGAGTGGTGGACGGCGAGCATTGGGACGGGGTGGACGCGATGTTTGCCAAGCACGAAGGGCTGCCGTTGGGCGAGAAGAAAAAGCGCGTAGGAGCAGAGGTACCGTTTGGGCGGATGGGGACTGCCGAGGATTTGACCGGAATGGCGGTTTTCCTCGCGTCCAAAGAAGCCGACTACGTGGTTGCCCAGACCTACAACGTCGACGGCGGCAACTGGATGAATTGAGCGGGACGCAGCTCCTCGAACCATCGCAGATCAAAAACTGTGGGAGCGGGCTTGCTCGCGAAAGCGGTGTATCAGTCAATCTATCCGGCGACTGACACTCCGCATTCGCGAGCAAGCCCGCTCCCACAGTTGATCTTCATTGCCCCGGGAAGGGGGCTTGGTCTTATTCGGCAAAGCTGCGATCAAAGAAGTACACTGCCCCAGGCTTCAGATTCTCCACTGTCGCCTGCGGCCGTCCGCCCTCGCCATGCTTCTTGCGCCCCGTCTCCCGCAAAAAACCGGCCTCGGTCAACTTCAGCAACCGCTGGCGAATACTGGTCTTCAGCACCGGCCGCGCCAATACCAGCGAAAAGATCGTAGTCGCCTCCGGCGCACTGAACTCATTGCCCAAAAACATCAATGGCAAGCTGCTGTATAGCGACTTGGAAAACAGCCTTTCCTGTACCGCTGCCACAATCGCGTTGTGATCGAAGGGCAGCTTGACCCCGCCAGTCGCCACGGCATCAACAGAGCACCACTTTTGATGCCCCCCCAGCTCCACCTCATCAGCCACGATCGCCAGGTAATAGGTCGACGACGACCAGCAGCGCGGATCGCGAAACGCATCGCCCACCGTCCCCACTTGCTCATACCAGGCCAGCGGCAACCCAACCTTGTCACTGGCCCGCAACCGCTCCACGGCATCCTGCAGGCTCAGATCTTGCACGCCGCCATTCACCACTACACCGGGCAAGGCCCAGTGCCCGGCGAAGGGCTCGGCGTCGCGCTGGTTGAGCAATATCTTCAGTTCCCCGGATGCACGGCAATAGAACAGCACGCACAAGTCCACGGTGTGCAGGTAGGCGCTAAGGGTTGGGGCGTGGTCTGGCATGTCGGGTCCTGTTGGCAGCGGTGGGGCACAGTCTAACGGATCAAACGGGTGTGTCGTGTACTTGATCCAGCATAGATAACAAAATGTTTCTTGCTATGAAAGTACATGACGTGTACTTTTATACCCAGGCCACAGGAGAACACGACCATGACCGTCTCTAAGAACGCTATCGCCTCATTCGACGTTGACGCCCAGAAGAGCTTCACACCGCTGTGCCCCAACGAATTGCCGGTCGCTGGCGGTGACCAGATCGGCGCCGAGCTCAATTACATGGCCAGCCTCGCCGCGCGCCGTGTCGGCAGCAAGGACGCCCATACCCCGCACGCGCCCTGGGTGGTGCAACAGCACAGCGAGATGCTGCAACCCACCGGGCTGGTACATGCCGATGTCACCTGGGTCGCCCACTGTGTGCCCGGCACTGAAGGTTTCACCCTGTTGGACGAATTGCCCACGCCTTATGACTACGACTACTTCATCTGGAAGGGCGTCGAACCCGACCTGCATCCCTACGGCGCCTGCTACCACGACCTCCACGACAAACTCTCCACCGGCGTTATCGAATACCTCAATGCCCAAGGCATCCAGCGTGTGATTGTCGGCGGCCTGGCCCTGGACTACTGCGTCAAGACCACCGCCTTGCAACTGCTCAAGGCCGGTTTCGAGGTGATCCTGCACCTGCCGGCATGCCGTGGCATCAGCGAGGAGGGCGGTGTGCAGGCGGTCAGCCATTTGCAACAAGCAGGCGTTGTAATTACCCGCAATCGGGAAGAACTGGCCGCGATGGCCGCGCGTTAAGGAGTACCTCATGGAAAGTGCATACGACTACGAAAACGCTGTGATCCAGGGCCTGCTGGACACCGACTACTACACCTTCACCATGATGCAGGCCGTGTTGCACCAGCACCCGAATGTCGATGTGGAATACCAGGTCATCGTCCGCTCCAGAGAGAAACTGGGGCACCTGATTCCCGAGCTGCGGGTGGAGCTGGAAAAACTCGCCGGCCTCAGCATGCGCGAAGGCGAGCTGCGCTTTCTGTTCAACCAGCGCCGTGAGTACTTGACCCCGGATTTCGAGCGCTTCCTGGGGCTGTTCCGCTTCAACCTGCGCTATATCCACGTCAGTGAAATCGACGGCCAACTGAACGTCCGCGTGGTCGGCCCGATGCTGCACTGCATCATGTTCGAACAGCCGGTATTGGCCCTGGTCAGCGAGCTGCGCAACCGCGACAAATACCCCGACGTCAGCCTCGAAGACGTCACCCGCAAGCTCTACCAGAAATTCGACTGGCTGGAGAAAAACCTCACCCGCGACGAACTGGCCGACCTGCGTGTCTCGGACTTCTCCACCCGCCGGCGGTTGTCGTTCAAGGCCCAGCGTGAAGTGGTCGACATCATGCGCCGCGACTTTCCCGGCCAGTTCATCGGCACCAGCAATGCGCACCTGGCCTACGAATTCGACCTGCCGCTGATCGGCACCATGGCCCACCAGTGGCTGATGGTGCACCAGCAACTGGGGCGGCTGCGGGAAAGCCAGAATGCGGCGCTGGAAAACTGGGTGCGCGAATACCGTGGGCGCTTGGGTATCGCCCTGACCGACTGCATCAGCACCGACTTTTTCCTCAAGGATTTCGACCTGTACTTTGCCAAGCTGTACGACGGTTTGCGCCAGGACTCCGGTGACCCGATCGTCTGGGCCGACAAGGTGTTGGCCCGCTACAAGGAGCTGGGCATCGACCCGATGACCAAGGGCCTGATGTTCTCCGATGGCCTGAATTTCGAGAAATGCCTGCCGATCCTGCGGCACGTGCGGGGCAAGGCCAAGTTCGGCTTTGGCATGGGCACCAGCCTGGCCTGTGATGTCGACGGAGTGGAGCCGCTGAGCATCGTGATGAAACTGGTGCGGGTGCACGGTGAGCCGGTGGTGAAATTCTCCGATGACCCGATCAAGAACGTCTGCGAAGACGCCTCGTTCCTGCAGTATGCGGCGCAGGTGTTCAACGTCGGCAACGTCAATCCGCAACTGGGGGTGTGACATGGACACTCAGGCACGTATCGCACAAGAACTGAAGATCAACCGGCTGCTCGGCAAGGGAGGCGAGGGCGCTGAGCTGCAACGGCGCATCGACTTCATCAAGGGCACCTTGCGCCAGTCCGGCTTCCATGCGCTGGTGCTGGGCATCAGTGGCGGTGTCGACTCACTGACCGCCGGGCGCCTGTGCCAACTGGCAGTGGAACAACTGCGCAACGAAGACTACGAGGCGCGGTTTATTGCCATGCGCCTGCCCTATAAAACCCAGGCGGACGAGCGCGACGCCCAGGCTTCCCTGGACTTTATCGCACCGGACCGGATCGAGACGCTGAACATCGCCGCCTGCGTCGACGGGCTGATGGGCAGCCTGTCTGCCGCGCAAGCCAGCGCCGAACGCATCGACTTTATCAAGGGCAACGTCAAGGCCCGGGCGCGGATGATGGCGCAGTACGCCGTGGCGAACCTGCACAACGGCCTGGTGGTGGGCACCGACCATGGCGCGGAGGCGCTGATGGGATTTTTTACCAAGTTCGGTGACGGCGCCTGCGACCTGGCGCCGCTCTCAGGGCTGACCAAGACCCAGGTGCGCCTGCTGGCCAGCGCCCTTGGCGGGCCACGGCAGTTGGTGGCCAAGGCACCGACTGCCGACCTGGAAGAACTGGCACCGGGCAAGCCGGATGAGTTGGCGTATGGCTGCAGCTATGACGAGATCGACCGCTACCTGATGGGCGAGGCAGTGAGTGAGCGGGTGAGGGCGATTGTCGAGAGCGCCTACCTCAAGACCGCCCACAAGCGAGCATTACCGGCGGTTCCCGACTAAGACTTCCTGCTCCTTCCCGGCACTGTTGACGTTGACCGTACGCGCCACGCTCACGCGGTCACCGTCAAACCCGCACACCACCCGATCGCGAAACGCGGTTTGCGGGTAGATCCAGGTCATCTCCAGCGTCCTGGTATCCAGCCAGCGCGCGCCGGCAACGATCTGCGCATCCTTGAACTCATAACCGTGGTGCAACGCCCGGCCCGGCATGTTGGTGGTGCCGGCGATCCAGTGATCAATCCCCACCTCTAGGGCATGAGTCGCCTTGCTGTCGGTCAGTTGGAAGCGCAGTACATTGCCTTCGACGGCGAACGCCAATTGCTGCACATCCAGGCCGTTGGGCTCTACCTGATACACGCCCGTGAAATCTCTCGGCCCTGCACACGCTGAAAGCAACTCAGGCCGCTGTGCCATGCTCGCCAGACGTTGCTCCAACCGTGCATCCGCTTCGGCTTTGACCGTGCAATCATCGCCAAACGCCGCCGGAAAATGCCGCTCGACAAACGGAATCAGCTCCGCCGAATTCTTCATCCCGCCGATCACCACCAGCGTTGCACCGTACTCGCGGAACACCATCGCCATCTGCACAAACACCCCGACAGCGCTGAAGGCGTGTGCCGGTTTCATCATCCAGTGATAACCGTAGCGGCTGTCCGGCCCGCCTTGTGGCCGGGTGGCCGCTGCAACCCAGGCCGCCGGTAGAACCTGCTTGCCATGCCACACGCCGCCTTGTGCATGCAGCACACCCAGCTTGAGCATGGCCGAGGTCGGCGCCTTCAAGCCATTGCCGCCGGGATTCACGCCATCGGGGCCGATGTCCCAGCTTTCATTATGGATATCCAGCGGTACAAACAGCCGGGGCTTGAGGTACGCGTGCAAGGTTTGCCCGGTGACCTTGTTGATCAGCGCCGAGAGCATGTAGCTGGCCGCACTCGTATAGACGTAGGTGGTGCCCGGTGCATAGGCCAGCGGTATCTTGAAGAACTCGGCAATCCAGCTGGTCTCGATACCCCGCCACACTGAACCCGAGGTATTGGCGGCGTGGCCGGTGCGCATGGTCAGCAGGTGTTCTACGGTCATGTCCGCCAGGCGCGGGTCGGCATCCACCGGCACACACTCCGGAAAGAACGCCACCAGCCGGTCATCCAGTTTCAGCAAGCCTTCATCCACGGCCAGGCCAATGGCGCAGGCGGTGAAGCTCTTGGCCACCGAGTGCAATACCCGCGGCTCGTTGGGGTCCACCGGCCAGCTCCAGCCTTCGGCGACCACGTGGCCGTGGCGGTGCAGCATCAGGCCTTGCAGGTCGAGGCCGGCCGCTTTCACTTCATCGAGAAAGGCAATCAGGTGCTCGGGATCAACGCCGACGCTGCTGGCGCTGGCGCGGGACAAACCATCGTAGGACATGGGCATAAACAGGCTCGTAGGGGGAGGGAAATCAACGGCTGCGGTGCACCAGCCGCGAATAGGAAATCAGCATGCTGGTCAGTTCCTGGCTGACGCTGGTGAGCGGCGACGAACGGCGGCTGATCAGGCATACATCGCGGGTCGCCAGCGGTTCTTCGATGGCGATGGTGGTCAGGGCGCTGGAGAACAGCTTCATCCCCGGCAGCATGCGCGGTTCGATGGTCAGGTAATCGGTTTCCGATACGATGTGCAGGGTTTCCAGCAACGAATCAGTGGTGATCGCAATCTTTGGTGGCGCCAGGCCCTGGGTACGGAACAGCTCGATCAAGCGGTTCTCCGCGCCGCCCACTACGCCGGCCGGGCGTACGCTGATCCACTGGCAGTCGGTGAGGGCTTGCACGGATTTTGCGTGGGCCTGCGGGTGGCCCTTGCGCGCAATGATGCCGGCGTTTGAGCTGTAGAGGCGGTCGATGGCCAGGTCGATATCGGCCACGTTGGGCGCCAGCGGGCACAAGACGAAATCCAGGCGGCCATCGCGGACTTTTTCCACCAGGCCCTTGGTGGTGCCGCTGGCCACGTGCACCTGCATGCGCGGGAAGCGCTGGGTGAAGTTGCTCAGTACCGGCAGCAGCAATTCGGCCAAGGGTTCGGAGGTGACGCCCAGGGCGATATGGCCTTCGGGCTCGCCTTTCCAGGGTTGCAGGTCGAGCAGGGCACGTTCGCAGTCGAGAGTGATGGAACGGGCACGGGCCAGGAACACCTCGCCGGCCGGGGTCAGGTTGATGCCTTGGTTGGAGCGTTGCAGCAGCACCACCCCGAGTTCCTTTTCGAGGGTCTGGATTGACTGGGTCAATGTGCTTTGGGCCACATCCAACTGACGTGCGGCCGAGCGGAAGCTGCCTTTTTCAACCACGGAGCAGAACGCGCGAAGATGGGTGAGGGTCATGACGGTGGGCTCGCTCAGTGCTGCATTTAAACCATTGAATGCCAGCCAGCTTATCTGATGACTATAGGTGAGCACAGATCGGTCTGGATGATCGCGATCATTATTTTTGATCAGGAAAACCCCATCTTTTCCAGCTCAAGGCCCTGATTTCTCGGTACGGTAACGCCAGGGCAACCCACGGACGGTTGATGATCGGATAAACCGAGCCCGATCACTCGGAGCGTTCTTCTCAAGTTGATTGGGTGGCGAATAAGATCGGTCCAGGAACATTCGCAAACCGTAATCAGCGACTAAAACAACAACAACTATTCAGGTGTTCGGCCGTGCCTCTTTTTGGGTCCTGCCAGCGTCCGAACCCAAGCGTAAGGATCATTCAAGGTGCATTTATCATGAACAAGACTTTATTCCTGGCTGGCGCCTTGTCCGCCGCGCTGGTGGGCACTGCCCACGCCGAGAATCTATTGAAAGTCGCGTTGAACGCCGACATTCGCAGCACCGAGCCAGGCGTCAACCGTGACACCAATTCCGACGCCGTCATCTTGCACATTACCGAAGGACTGGTGGCCTTCCGTGAAGATGCCACCGTCGGCCCGCTGCTGGCCAAAGACGTGCAGGTGTCCGACGACGGCCTGCGCTACACCTTCCACCTGCGCAACGGGGTCAAGTTCCAGAACGGTGCGCCACTGACCTCCGCCGAAGTGCTGTGGACCTGGAAACACTACCTCGACCCGAAAACCCAATGGCGCTGCGCCCCTGAATTCGACGGCCATGGCGGCGCGAAAATCGTCGACATGAGCGCCCCGGACCCACTCACCGTGGTGTTTACCCTGGACAAGCCCAACGGCCTGTTCCTCACCAGCACCGCGCTGCCGGAGTGCGGTGGCAGCGGCATCCTGCACCCCGACTCGGTGGTCGACGGCCAGTGGAAAGCCCCCATCGGCACCGGCCCGTTCCGCCTGGGCGAGTGGAAGCCCGGCCAATACATCGACCTGCTGCGCAACGCCAACTACACCCCGCGGGACGAGAAAGAGCCGGATGGCTACACCGGCAATAAAACCACGACCCTCGACCGCGTGCGCCTGCTGGTGATCCCGGACCCGGCGGCGGCCAAGGCGGCCTTGCTGTCGAAGAACGTCGACCTGCTGATTGACGTCACGCCGCTGGACGCCACCGAACTGGCTGCCAACCCCGGCATCAAGGTCACCTCCAGCGGCACCATGTCGGTCAACGCGTTGCTGTTCCAGACCCGCGACCCCTTGCTCAAAGATGTGCGCCTGCGCCAGGCCATCGCCCATTCGCTGGACTCCGCCCAAATCGTCGCCGCCCTGACCGGTGGCCGTTCCCAGGCCAACAATTCGATGGTCGCCAGTGGCAGCCACTACCACCAGGCAATCGAGAACCAGGGCTTCGATTTCGACCCGGCCAAGACCGCCCAACTGCTGCGGGAAGCCGGCTATAAAGGCCAGCCAATCAAACTGATCGTCAACAAGCGCTACGCCGCGATCTTCGACATGGGCGTGTTCGTGCAAGCCATGGCCAAGGCCAGCGGCATCAACCTGGAACTGGAAACCCTGGAGTGGGGCACTCAGCTGGAGCGCTACCAGACCGGCAACTACCAGATGATGGCGTTCCCGTATTCCGAACGCCTTGACCCGGCCCTGAGTTTCGACTCGATGGCCGGCGACAAGGACAAGGAAGCGCGCAAGGTCTGGGACAACCCCCAGGCCCAGGAATGGCTGCGTGAAGCCCAGCGCGAAGGCGATATCAGCAAGCGCCAGGCGCTGTTCGACCAACTGCATCAGCAGATGCTCAAGGACGTGCCGATGATCCCGATGTACAACGGCAATGCCATCGCCGCCAGCCGTGATTACGTCAAAGGCCTGCGCACCTGGCCGGTGTCCAAGCCGCGCCTGTGGACCGTCAGCGTCCCTGCGACCGGGAGTAACTGAGGATGTTGCGTTTCATCTTTCAACGGCTGGCGATGTCGATCCCGACCTTGCTGCTGATCTCGCTGATGGTGTTCGCGATCATCCGCCTGGTGCCCGGTGATCCGGCGCTGCTGATGCTCGGCGACATGGCCGATGCCCACAGCCTGGAGGTCGCCCGTGCGTCCCTGGGCCTGGACCAGCCGCTGCCGCTGCAGTTTGTGATCTGGCTCAAGGCGGTGCTCAGCGGCGACCTCGGGCATTCCATCACCACCAATGAAGCGGTGTTGCCGCTGATCCTTGACCGCTTCCAGGTGAGTGCCGGGATCGTGCTGGTCTCGGTGTTGCTCGCGGCGTTGATTGCGGTACCGGCGGGCTTGCTCTCGGCGTGGAAACAGAACAGTTCCCTGGACTTTGGCGTGGTCTCCACCGCGACCCTGTTGCTGTCGATCCCGAGTTTCTGGCTGGGCCTGCTGTTGCTCTACGCGTTCGGCATCAAGCTCGGCTGGCTGCCGGTGGTGGGTTACGTGTCATTCGGCCAATCGCCGTGGCAGGCCTTGAGTTTTATCGTGCTGCCGATTGTCACGCTGACGTTGGTGGAACTCGGCGCGATCACCCGCATGGCCCGGGCCAGTGCAATTGAAGTGCTGCGCCTGGAATACATCACCCATGCCCGCGCCAAGGGTTTGTCGGAGCGGGCGGTGTTGTGGCGCCATGCGCTGCGCAACTCGTTTGCACCGACCCTGACCCTGATCGGCCTGATCCTCGGCAACCTGCTCAGCGGCATCGCGGTGCTCGAAACCGTGTTCACCCTGCCAGGTATCGGCCGGCTGATGGTCGACGCCATCTACGCCCGGGACTACCCCGTGCTGCAAGGCTGCCTGCTGCTGGTGACCTTTGTTTATGTGCTGGTCAACCTGTTGGTGGACCTGCTGTACCCGCTCTTCGACCCCAGGGTTAAGTTATGAATAAGCCTCTACCTGCCGCACCCGAGGTGCTGTTGCCGGCACCGGCGCGTGCCCCCAGGGCCTGGCGTATGCCGCCGCTAAACGCGCTGATCGGCGCGCTGCTGCTGGCCTTGTTGTTGATCATGGCCTTGCTGGGCCTGGTCTGGACGCCCCATGACCCGTTGGCCTTGAACCTGCTGGCGCGCTTGCAGGCGCCCACCGCCGCGCACTGGCTGGGCACTGACGAGTACGGTCGCGACGTGCTGAGCCGCCTGATGATCGGCGCGCACACCAGCCTGTGGGTGAGTGTGTTGACGGTGACGCTGGCGATCACCGCCGGCACGGTACTGGGCCTGCTGGCCGGGTTCCTGCGGGGCTGGGTCGACCGGGGCTTGATGATGGTCAACGATGCGTTGCTGGCGTTTCCCGGGATCCTGCTGGCCCTGGGCTTGATGGCGATCATCGGCCCGAGCCTGTACGGCATCGTGTTTGCCTTGAGCCTGGCCTACACACCGTCGGTGGTGCGGGTGGTGCGCGGCACGGTGTTGTCGTTGCGCGAGAAAGAGTTTGTCGAAGCCTCGCGGGTGATCGGTAACTCCGAGCTGTACACCATGCTGCGGCACATCGCGCCGAACTGCGTGGCGCCGGTGTGCGTGCTGGCCACCAGCATGTTCGGCTGGGCGATCCTGGCGGAAAGCTCCCTGAGCTTCCTCGGCCTGGGCGTCCCGCCGCCGGCCGCCACCTGGGGCAACATGCTCGCCGCCAGCCGGCCGTATATCGCCACGGCCAGTTGGCTGGGGCTGTTTCCCGGTGTCTGCATCGCCATGGCGTTGCTGGCGTTCAACCTGTGCGGCGATGCCTTGCGCGATCGTCTCGACCCGCGGATGAGTAAATGACCATGACTGACATCCTTCTGGCAGTCGACAAGCTGAAAATCCGCGTGGGGGCCAACGGCCCGCTGGCGGTCAACGACCTGAGCTTCACCATCGCCCCCGGCGAAATCGTGGCGCTGGTGGGCGAGTCCGGCAGCGGCAAGACCATGGCCGCCCGCGCCGCCATCGGCCTGTTGCCACCGCCGCTTGCACAATGCAGCGGCCAGGTGCGTTTCCAGGGCCATGACCTGGGCAGCCTTGCGCCTGAGCAACTGCGCCAGTTGCGTGGGGCGAAGATCGGCATGGTGTTCCAGGAACCCATGGTGTCCCTCAACCCGTCCATGAGCATCGGCGAGCAAATGGCCGAGGGCCTGCGCCTGCACACCAGGCTGAGCGATGCGCAGATCCGCGAGCGCAGCCTGGAGATGCTCGGGCATATCGGCATCAAGGACGCCGAGCGTTGCCTGGCGGCGTTTCCCCACGAGTTCTCCGGCGGCATGCGCCAGCGCATCATGCTCGCCTCGGTGATGCTGCTGCGCCCGGCCTTGCTGATTGCCGACGAGCCCACCACGGCCCTGGATTGCCTGGCGCAACTGGACGTGTTGAAACTGATGCTCGACCTTACCCGCGAGCAGGGCACGGCGATCCTGTTTATCAGCCACGACCTGTCGCTGGTGGCGCGCTACGCCGACAAAGTGGTGGTGATGCGCGAAGGCCGCGCGGTGGAGCAGGGCACCATCGAGCAGATCCTGCTGGCGCCCAAGGCCGAGTACACCCGGCAACTGCTTGAGGCCCTGCCGCGGCGCGGCACCCTGGCAGCCTTGCCCAAGGCGGACCGGCCGTTGCTGACGGTCAAGGATGTGTGCATCGAGCACCCGGGGCCGCGCAGCCTGTGGGGCCGCAGCCAGTTCAAGCGGGTGGTGCATGCGGCCAACCTGTCCATCGCCCCGGGGGAAACCCTGGCGCTGGTGGGCGGCAGCGGCTCGGGCAAGACCACCCTCGGCCGGGCGATTGTCGGCCTGAACAGCCCGTGTTCCGGTGCCATCGAGTTTGAGGGCGTGGACATTCTCAAGGCTGGCAACCGTGACCATCGCCTGCAATGCCAGATGATTTTCCAGGACCCGTATTCGTCCCTCGACCCGCGCATGAAGATTGGCGACATCCTCGCCGAACCCCTGCGCCATGTGCCCGGCATGACGCCCGCGCAGCGTCGTGAGCGGGTGGCGAAAACCCTGGTGGACATCGGCCTGGCGGAACAGTTTGTCGACCGCTTCCCGCACCAGTTGTCCGGTGGCCAGCGTCAACGGGTGGCCATTGGCCGGGCGCTGGTGCGGCACCCGCGACTGGTGATTGCCGATGAGCCGATCTCGGCGTTGGACATGACCATCCAGAAGCAGATCCTCGAGCTGTTCGAACGCCTGCAGGCGCAGTACGGCTTTGCCTGCCTGTTCATCTCCCACGACCTGGCGGCGGTGGAACGCATCGCCCACCGGGTGGCGGTGATGAGCGAGGGCAGGGTGGTGGAAATGGGTGCCCGCGACGAGATCTTCGACCGCCCGCAGCACCCCTACACCCGCAAGCTGCTGGCCGCCGCCAGCCCCTTGGAGAAACTTGAAAACGGTGGCTACCGCATCCGCCAGGGCCCCGTACCGCTAGCGCTGTAACCCAGGACTGACGTCACCCGCCGCGCAAATCGCCGATTTGCGCGAACGGCGAAGCCATGCCCGAAGAACAATAAAAACACCAACCCCCCACTGCCAGGAGCTAAAAAAATGAAAAAATCCCTGACTCAACTCATCACCGGCGTCGGCGTTGTCAGCAGCGGGCTGGTCCCGTCACTGGCCCATGCAGACTTCATCAAGGACAGCAGCGGTACGCTGGACTTGAAGAACTACTACTTCAACCGTGACTACCGCGAGGCCGCTTCCCAGTCGATGCGCGCCGAGTGGGCCCAAGGTTTTATCCTCGGTATCAAGTCCGGTTTCACCGAAGGCACCGTGGGCTTCGGCCTGGACCTGACCGGCATGCTGGGGGTGAAACTCGACTCCAGCCCGGGGCTGTCCGGCACCGGTTTGCTGCAGCGTGACAGCGACAAGAATGTCTCCGACGAGTACTCCAAGCTTGGGGTGACCGCCAAGGCCCGCTTCGCCAAAAGCGAGCTGCGTGTGGGCTACCTGGTGCCGGACCTTCCGATCCTGCAACCCAACACCAGCCGTCTGTTTCCGCAGTCCTTCAGCGGCACCCAGCTGGTGTCCAACGATATCAGCAACCTGAAAATCACCCTCGGGCAGATCGACCAGGCCAAGGACCGTGACTCCACCAACTACGAAGACATGAAGCTGACCACGGTGAGCAAGGTCTACAAGAGCACCGCCCTGAGCGACCAGTTTCGCTTTGCCGGTGGCGACTACTCGCTGACCCCAAACACCTTGCTCAGCTACCACTTCGCGGCGCTGGACAGCATCTACCAGCAGCAATATGTGGGCTTCAAGAACAACTTCGGCCTGGGGCCGGGCACGCTGAAAACCGACGTGCGCTACTTCAAGTCGGACAAGGACGGCGCGGGCCTGGCGGGCAAGGTCGACAACAGCGCCTTGAGCAGCCGCCTGACCTACCAGTACGGCGGCCACAGCATCGGCGGCGGCTTCCAGCAGCAATACGGCACCACGCCGTTTACCTACCTGGACGGCTCCATCACCTACCTGTTCACCGAGTACCAGTTCAGCAACTTCACCCAAACCAGGGAGCGCGCCTGGCACGCCCGCTATGACTACAACTTCGCCGATCTCGGCTTGCCCGGCCTGTTGTTTGGGATCAAGTACGCCAAGGGTGATTCGGCTGAAGTGCTCGGTTTCAACCGCGAAGGCCGCGAGTGGGAGCGTGACCTGGACCTGGGCTACGTGGTGCAGAACGGGCCCTTCAAGGGCGTGTCGATGCGCTGGCGCAATGCGCTGAGCAAAGGCAACTACTTCAACGACGTTAACGAGAACCGCGTGATGCTGGGTTACACCCTGGCGCTCTGGTAACCACCCACTGTGGGAGCGGGCTTGCCCGCGATGGCGGTGGGTCAGTCACGGAATAGGCTGGCTGACCCACCGCCATCGCAGGCAAGCCAGCTCCCACACTGATCGGATTACCAGATCAAGATAGTGTGGGCCGCCCTTACAGACGATCACGCCGGCTCGTTAATATTTCTTCAGCGTTCATCACTCGAATATCGAGATTTCCGGTTTATGAAACTTAAATCACACCCCTTGCTGCAAGCGACACCAGGTACCCACAGGCACGTGGACAGTGAGCATTACGGTGCAATGGGTGCAAGTCGAAAAATCTATATCCAGGCGGCGCTGCATGCCGACGAAACCCCGGCGCTGCTGGTGGCCGCGCACCTGCGCCGGCAATTGGTAGTACTGGAAAATGCCAACCGGCTGAATGCGCAAATCGTGCTGGTGGCCGTGGCCAACCCCACCGGGCTGAGCCAATACATCATGGGCGCGCCCAGCGGGCGTTTCGAACTGGGCAGTGGGCGTAATTACAACCGGGGCTTTCCGGTGCCGTACCAGGCAATCGCCGACAAAATCGAGCACCTGCTGGGCCAGGACATCGACGCCAACCGCCAACTGATCCGCCAGGCCTGGGGCGAATGTCTGCTGGACGCGGCGCCGCTGGACGAATTCCAGTCGCTGCAACGCACCCTGATGCTGCTGGCCCACGATGCCGACATCGTGCTGGACCTGCACTGCTCCCGCGAAGCGGCGATGCATGTGTACACCGGCGAGGCAGTGTGGGCGACCGTGGAGCCGCTGGCGCGCTACATCGGCTCTGAAGCCTCGTTGATGGCCACCGATTCCCAGGCCAATTCGTTCGATGAGGCGCTGTACCTGCTGTGGGTCAACCTGCGTGAGCGGTTTGGCGATCGGTTTCCGATTCCGGACAGCAGCGTGGCGGTGACCGTCGAGCATCGTGGCCAGCGGGATGTGTCCTATGAACTGGCAGAACATGACGCCACGGCGATCATTGATTACCTGACCCACCTGGGCGCGGTTGAAGGCACGCCACGGCCATTGCCGGCCCTGCGTAACCCGGCGACGCCGTTGGCCGGCAGCGAACAGTTTTATGCGCCGTGCGCCGGGGTGCTGGTACACCGGGCGGCGGTGGGCAGTCGCATCGAGGCCGGGCAGGCGTTGTTCGATATCGTTGATCCCCACAGTGGGCAGGCCACCACGGTTTGCAGCCACAACACCGGCGTGTTGTACATGCGCCGCGACGTGCGCTTTGTGAAGCCGGGCGACCCGCTGGGCCGGGTGTCCGGTGCCACGCCGATTCGCAGCGGCAAGCTACTCAGCGCCTGATTTGCCAGCTATGGAATACGGTCAAAATGTGGGAGCGGGCTTGCTCGCGAATGCGGAGGGTCAGTCGCCGGAGATGTTGGCTGACCCTCCGCATTCGCGAGCAAGCCCGCTCCCACATTGGGTCTTTGTTGTTCATTCATTATTTATTCGGCAGGACATCCCCACCATGCACCCCAACCCGGCAATCACCCTCGAAAACCAATTCTGCGCCCACAACTATTCCCCCTTGCCGGTGGTGATCGTCAAGGGCGAGGGCGTCTGGGCCATTGGCGATGATGACAAGCGCTACCTGGACATGATGTCGGCCTATTCCGCCGTCAGCCACGGCCATGTCCACCCGCGCATCCGCGCCGCCGCCGTGGCGCAGATCGACAAGATCAGCGTGGTGTCCCGGGCGTTCTACAGCGAACCCTTGGGCAACTTCCTCAAGACCTTGTGCCGCATCACGGGCTTCGACTCGGCCCTGCCGATGAACAGTGGCGCCGAAGCTGTGGAAACCGCGATCAAGGCGGCGCGACGCTGGGGCTACCGGATCAAGGGCATCCCGGCCAATCAGGCCAACATCGTGGTGGCCGACAACAATTTCCACGGCCGCACCTCGACCATCGTCGGCTTCTCGTCGGAGGCGGACTACAAGGCCGACTTCGGCCCATTCTGCAACGGTTTCACCGAGGCGCGCTTCGGTGACATCGAGAGTTTCCGCCAGGCCATTACCGCCGACACCTGCGCGGTGCTGATCGAGCCGATCCAGGGCGAGGCCGGCATTCGCGTGCCGCCCGCAGGTTTCCTGCGGGAACTGCGCCAGCTGTGCGACCAGACCAACACCTTGCTGATCCTCGATGAGATCCAGTCCGGCCTGGGCCGTACCGGCAAGTGGTTTGCCTTCCAGCACGAAGGCATTCGCCCCGATGCATTGATCCTCGGCAAAGCCCTGGGCGGCGGGATCATGCCGGTGTCGGCGTTCGTCGCTGATCATTCGATCATGGACCTGTTCGACGCCGGCAGCCACGGCTCGACCTTCGGCGGCAACCCGTTGGCGGCGGCCATTGGCCTGGAAGCGTTGAAGGTGCTGGAAGAGGAGGGCTTGATCAATAACAGCGCGCAACTGGGCCACTACCTGGTGGAGCGCCTGAAGGCCATGCACTCGCCGGCCATCCGCGAGATTCGCGGGCGTGGCTTGTGGGTCGGCGTGGAACTGGACCGCGATGCGCGGCCCATCTGCGAAGCGCTGCTGGCCGAAGGGCTGCTGACCAAGGAAACCCACGAAAACGTACTGCGCATCGCACCGCCGTTGTCCATTACCCGCGAAGAACTGGACTGGGGCCTTGAGCGTATCGAGCGGGTATTCAAACAGCTATGAGTGAGTATCTCAGTCACCTCGACATCGACGGCCAGCGCTTTGCCTGGATCGACCTGCACCAGTTGCTGACCCCGACGCAACTGCAGCGCCTGCCGTATTCCGTGCGCATTCTCCTGGAAAACATTGCCCGCTGCGCCCCGGCTTCGTTGCCACAGGTAGCGGCGCGGGCCATCGGCGAAGGGCCGGATTGCGAGGTGCCGTTCCAGCCCAACCGGCTGATGTTCCACGACACCACGTGCCTGCCGGCCCTGGCGGATTTCGCCGGCATGCGCGATGTGGTGGCCGAACTGGGCGGTGATCCCCGGGCGGTGAACCCCTCGATCCCGGCGGTGCTGACCATCGACCATTCGGTGATCGTCGAGCACTACGCCGAGGCGGGCGCGGTGGATGCCAACCTGGACATCGATTTTCGCCGCAACAGCGAGCGCTACCGTTTTATCAAGTGGGCCCAGGCCAGCCTGGATAACTTCAAGGTGATCCCGCCGGGCACCGGGATCATCCACCAGATGAACATGGAGTCCATCGCCCAGGTGGTGTGGGAAAGCGCGCCGCGCAACGGCCACGTGCTGTTGCACCCCGACTGCATGGTCGCCACCGACAGCCACACGCCGATGATCAATGCCATCGGCGTGCTGGGCTGGGGCGTTGGCGGGCTGGAAGGGCAGGCGGCGATGCTCGGCGAACCGGTGCCGATTCCTTATCCGCAGGTGGTGGGCATTCGCGTCACCAATGCGTTGCGCGACGGCGTGACGGCCACTGACCTGGCACTGACGGTGACTGAACTGCTGCGCCGGCGCAGCATGGTCGGCAAGTTTGTCGAGTTCACCGGACCGGGCCTGGCGTCCCTGAGTTGGGCGGCGCGGGGCACCGTGGCGAACATGGCGCCGGAATACGGTGCGACCGTGGTGTTTTTCCCGTTTGATGACGAGACGCTGGCGTACCTGACCCTGAGTGCGCGCCCGCAGGCCTTGATCAACAAGGTCTCGGCCTACATGTCGGCGCAATCTCTGTGGCGCCGGGACGACGATCCCGAGCCGGTGTTCGATGAGTTGATCGAGCTGGATCTGGCGCAGGTTGAACCGAGTGTCGCCGGCCCGCATCAGCCCCATCAGCGCCAGTCCCTGGCCCAGGCCGGGGCGTCGTTTCATCAGCATGTATGCGCGCAAAAGCAGGATTTCTTCGAGCCGTCATTCCAGGTGCCGATCACCCATGGCGCGGTGGTGATGTCGGCCATCACCAGTTGCACCAACACCGCCAACCCGGCGCAGATGATCCAGGCCGGGCTCTTCGCCCGCAACGCCCGCGCCCGTGGGCTGACGCGCAAACCGTGGGTCAAGACGTCGCTGTCGCCAGGCTCACGGGTGGTGGCCGATTACCTGGAAGCCGCCGGCTTGCTGGAGGATTTCGCCGCGCTGGGTTTCGACCTGGCGGGCTTTGGCTGCATGACCTGCATCGGTAATTCCGGCAGCCTCGAACGCCATGTCGAGACCTTCGCCGAGCAGGGCTTGAAAGGCGTGGTGGTGCTTTCGGGCAATCGCAATTTCGAAGGCCGGGTCAACCCGAAAGTCCCTGCCGGCTACCTTGCTTCGCCCGCGTTGTGCGTGGCCTATGCGATTGCCGGCAGCATCGACACCGACCTGTCGGCCCAACCGCTGGCGATGGATGCCCACGGCCAGCCGGTGTTCCTGCATGAGTTGATGCCCAGCGAAGCCGAGGTGGCCGCGCAAGTGGCGGCGGTGGTGCGCCCGGCGCTGTTTCACCAGCGCCAGGCACTGCTGTGGCAAGGCACTCACCATTGGCAGGCGCTGGAAGCCGACGCCAGCGTGCAGTTTGCCTGGCACCCGGCCTCCACTTACCTGCGCCGCCCGCAGTACCTTGCCGGGGTAACGCCGGTGCCGGCCGCGTCCTTGGCCATCAGCAACGCCCGGGCTTTGGTGGTGCTGGGGGATAACGTCACCACCGACCATATCTCCCCGGCTGGCACGATTCCGGCCGACAGCCTGGCCGGGCACTGGCTGCGGGAGCGCGGTGAAGCGCTGGCGGACCTCAACCAGTATTCGACCCGGCGCAGCAACCACGAAGTGATGGTGCGCGGCGCGTTTACCAACCCGCGCCTGAACAATCTGCTGTCCTGCGACCAGCCCCCGCGCCAGGGTGTCTGGGCCTGGAATGCCGACCGCAGCGACTACCTGCCGCTGTACCTCGCCGCGCAGAGCTACGCCGGTACACCCACCGTGTTGTTCGCCGGGATCAACTACGGTGCCGGCTCCAGCCGCGACTGGGCAGCTAAAGTCCTGACCCTGCTGGGGATCAAGGTGGTGGTGGCCCGCAGTATCGAGCGAATCCATCGCAGTAACCTGATCGGCATGGGCGTGTTGCCGCTGGTGTTCGATGAAGGCGCATCGGTGCAGGACTTGAACCTCGACGGCAGTGAGTCCCTGAGCTTCCTCGGCCTGGACGCGTTGCAGGTCGGCGACAACCCGATCACCTTGCAGATTGACCGCGCCACCGGTGAGACCACGCGTACCCCCCTGACCTTGCGCCTCGACTCGTTGCAGGAGGTTGGTTACCTTGAACACGGCGGCGTCTTGCCCTTCGTCATTCGCAAGACCGTGCAAAGAACTGTTCTAGGAGCGCGTAATGATTGACCCGCAGGTACTGCAACAACTGGCCCCCGAGGGTGTGCTCAGGGCTGCCATCAACTTTGGCAACCCGGTGCTGGCCCAGCGTGGCGAGGACGGCCAGCCCCAGGGCGTGTCGGTGGCGCTGGCCAGGGCCCTGGCCGATGAGTTGGCGGTCGACCTTGAGTTGATCACTTTTGATGCGGCGGGCAAGGTCTTCGCCGCGCTGGGCGATGACCGCTGGCGCGTGGCATTCCTGGCCATCGAACCGGTGCGCGAGCAGGAAATCGCCTTCAGCGCGCCCTACGTGATCATCAAGGGTACGTACCTGGTGGCGGTGGATTCACCCCTGGGCAGCGTGACCCAACTCGATGCTCCGGGCCAACGCATCGCCGTCGGCCAGGGTGCCGCGTATGACCTGTACCTGAGCCGCACGGTGCAGCATGCCGAACTGGTACGCGCGCCGACCTCGGCGGGTGCCGTAGACCTGTTTATCGAGCAAGGCCTGAACGCCGCGGCCGGGGTTCGGGATTACCTGCGAACCCGGCTGGATGAGCGCTGGCGCCTGCTGGAGGATGACTTCATGAGCATCAGCCAGGCGGTCGCGGTACCGGTAGCGCACGCAGCCGCTGCCGCGTTCGTCAAATCCTTTGTCGAACGGCAGAAAGCCAATGGTCTGGTAAGACAGGCGTTGTTGTGCAGCGGGCAAAGCCCGGAACTGGCGGCGCCTTAGAGACGGCGCAGGAAGGATTTGACGATTTTCTGGGTGGCCTGGGTGGTGTCCAGGTCATCCAGGCGACTGTAGGGATGCCACTGGCATTCCTTGATTTCACTCAGGGGCCGGGCATCTTCGATATTCACCACCGACGCCTCGAACACATGGTGCAGGGTGTCGCTGGCCTTCAGCTCCTGCAATAACAGCAAACCGTCCACGTTCAGCCCGGTTTCCTCTTCCAGCTCCCGCGCGGCCGCGCCCACTGGCCGCTCATCGCGCTCGACCTTGCCGCCGGGCAATGCCCATTTCGAGCGGGCTTTACGCACGAACAGGATGTGCCCGTCGTGCTCGCAAATCACCGTGGCCCTTATTTTCATCGTCTGTGCCCCCGCAGCTGGATGATTGTCATAAAAGTGTAATGCAATTGTCATGCTCAGTCTTTATCCGGCAGGGTGGAGAGGGGGCCGGAAAACACCGATACTGCCCCATCGAAAAAAACTCACCTGAAGGAGATGCAGATGAACACCGTACGCTGGGGCATGATCGGCTGTGGCGATGTCACTGAACTCAAGAGTGGACCCGCCTTCTACAAAGCGCCAGGTTCTGCGCTGGTGGCCGTGATGGGGCGGCGCGAGGAGGCCGTGCGCGATTATGCGGCACGCCACGGCATTGCCCGTTTCTACACCGACGCCCAGGCGCTGATCGACGACCCGGAAGTAGACGCGGTCTACATCGCCACACCGCCCGACAGCCACCTCGAATACAGCCTGATGGTGGCCGCTGCCGGCAAGCATTGCTGCGTCGAGAAGCCCATGTCCCTGAATGCCGAGCAAAGCGCGCTGATGCAGCGCACCTTCGAACAGGCCGGGCTGCACCTGTTTGTCTCCTATTACCGGCGTTCCCTGCCACGCTTCCAGCAGGTGCGGGACTGGCTGCAGGACGGGCGCATCGGCGAATTGCGTCATCTGACCTGGACCCTGTGCAAGCCGCCTTCGGAAGACGATGCCAGCAGTGCCAACTGGCGCACCGACCCGGCGATTGCCGGCGGCGGGTATTTTGCCGACCTGGCCAGCCACGGTTTTGACCTGTTCCAGTACCTGGTCGGGGATATCGTCGAGGTGGCCGGGTTTACCGCGCGCCAGGCCGGGCGCTACGCCGCCGAAGATGCCGTCACCGCCTGCTGGACGTTCGCCTCGGGCGCGCTGGGCATGGGCTGCTGGAACTTTGTCGCCGACCGGCGCGAAGACCGGGTGGAGATGATCGGCAGCAAGGGCCGCATCACGTTTTCGGTGTTCGATGAGGCGCCGTTGCGGCTTGAGGGCGAGACCAGCGAGGTGCTGGAGGTGCCCAACCATGCACATATCCAGTGGCATCACGTGCTGGGGATGAATGCGCATATTCGTGGCGAGAGCAAACACCCGGCACTGGCGATCGAGGCGTTGAAGACCGACCGGGTCATGGACCGGGTGCTACAACGTAACCCCAACCTGGCGGTCTAGCGGTGCTTTAATTTTGTCTTTTTAAGGAATGAACGGATGAAAATGAAAGCAGCCTGGATTGTGCTTTGCCTGGCGTTGGCCGGGGCCGCGACAGCAGCACCACGGGCCCAGGGGCAGGCCGGGGAGTTTGACTTTTATGTGTTGTCGCTGTCCTGGTCGCCGACCTTCTGCCTGACGCACCCGGACGACCAGCAGTGTTCGGGCAAGGGCTACGGTTTTGTCCTGCATGGGCTGTGGCCGCAGTACGCGAAGGGCGGCTGGCCGGCTTCGTGTGAGCCGCAGTCGCGCTTGTCGGATGCAGACTTCGCCCGGGGCAGGACACTGTTCCCGTCGCCCAAACTGCTCAGGCATGAATGGGCCAAGCACGGCACCTGCAGCGGCCTTGAGGCTTCGGCTTACCTGGACAAGACCGATGCAGCGCTGAGCGTGGTCAAGATCCCGCAGCAGCTTGAGCCCTTCAATGTCCGAAGCGGCCTGGGCGCGCGGGACATCGAAGCGCTGTTTCGCGAGAGCAACCCGGCCATGGGCAACCATGGCCTTGCGGTGATCTGCAAGGGTGCCGTGTTGACCGAGGTGCGGGTGTGCCTGACCAAGGACCTGGCGTTTGCCGGCTGCCCGCGCAGCGTCAAGAGCCAGTGCCGGGATGGCGATATTCGGATCCCGACCCAGCGCTAAGCGGACTCAGGCGGGCCCATAACCTTTATGGGCCTGCTCGATCTCCTCCACCAGGCGGTCAATACCCGCCAGGCGTGCCCGGTTGTCGTGGTCCCAGGGATGGAACCCGGGCTTGAAGTAATGCAACCAGGGCAGCGCCATGCGCGGGAACACGCCCTTGGGCCCGTACAGAAACTTGAGCATCCGCCAGAAGCCCTTCAAATGCCCGCCCGAACGCCGGTCGGCAAACAACAGGCGCAGGTGAAAGTCCAGGATCGTCAGCCAGAACAGCCCCGTGGTGATGAGCATGGTGGAAGTGCGCAGCAGATAACGCTTGGGCCCGGGCTTGATCACGCTGTTCCACACATCAAACGCCACCGCCTTGTGCTCGGTTTCTTCCAGGGCATGCCAGTACCACATCTGCTGGTAACCCTTGACCGAATCCCCGAACCGCGACGGGTCGCTGAGGAGGATTTCCGCGAGCATCGCGGTGTAGTGCTCCAGGGCAATGGTCACCGCCAGGTTGAAGGAGGCGGGCAGGTATTTCTTTTGCGCGTCGAGGATCATCTTCAGCCGACGGTCGAGGGTATTCGCCGGCAGCCCTGCGGCTTGCAGCAGGTCGTTGTAGGCCACGTGCTCGCGGCTGTGCATGGCTTCCTGGCCGATGAAGCCCTGGATTTCTTTCTTCAGCTCCGGGTCTTCGATGCGCTGGCGGTAGTGACGCACGCTGTCCATGAAGAACAGTTCGCCCTGGGGAAACAGCAACGACAGTGCGTTGAAAAAGTGGGTAATGAACGGGCCTTGTTCATGCCAGTCCTTGATGCGTTCGGCCGGCAGGGCAAAACGGAGGTCGCGGCGAATCGGCAGCATGGTCGGTACTCCAGTTCAGAGACGGTGCTCTTCGTTGGTTTCAAGGACGGGCGAGGGCGCATTGCGTTGCTTGGGCGCCATGCGTTTGCTGGCCAACACCACCAGTGCTTGATAGGCGGCAGGCAGGCAGCGCGCGAGCAGGTCCAGAAAATAGGCGTCGCGGCCAATCAGCACGCGGCGTTTGTTTTTGCGTACGCCTTGCAGGATAACTTTGGCGGCATGGTCGGCGTCGGTGATGAACAGCTTTTCGAAGTCGGCCCGGGCCTGCTGTTCGCTGTGAATCAGGAAGCCGGTCATGTTGGCGTCGATCCGGCTGCTGCGGCAGATGTCGGTGCGGATCCCGCCAGGGTGCACGCAGGTGGCCGAGACCCCGCTTTTTTGCAGGTCGAGTTCCTGGCGCAAGGACTCGGTAAAACCACGCACGGCGAACTTGGTGGCGTTGTAGCCGCTCATGCCCGGCTGGGCGAACAGGCCGAACACGCTGGAAGTGTTGACCACATGCCCATCGCCGCTGGCCTTGAGGTACGGCAAAAAGGCCTTGGTGCCGTACACCACGCCCCAGAAGTTGATCCCGACGATCCATTCCAGGTCGGTGTAGTCCACGCCTTCGACGGTGCTCGACAGCGCGACGCCGGCGTTGTTGAAGATCAGGTTGATCTGGCCATGTTCGGCGGCGCATCGGGCGGCCCAGTCTTCTACGGCCTGGCGCTCGGAAACGTCCAGCACCTGCGAGGTGACCAGCACCGGTGCAAGCACCTGGGCCTTGATCAGTGCGACGGTCTGCTCCAGGCCCTGGCTGTTTTTATCCGCCAGCGCCAGGTGGCAGCCTTCACGCGCCAACGCCAGGGCCAAGGCGCGGCCCATGCCGGAAGCGGCGCCGGTAATGGCCGCCACGCGGCCGTTGAATGACTTCATGACAGGCTCCCTTCTGCGGTGGTGTGGGGCGTTGCGGCCGGGCGCGCGGTGGACGGTATCGGCACCAGGCTGGCGACGTAGTCCTTGAGGGCGAAATGCCGGGTGACCTGCTTGAAACGCCAGGTGGAGCCGGGCCACAGCGTGGTGTTCTTGCCGGTGCGTGGGTCCAGGTACCAGCTCTTGCAGCCGCCGGTGGACCAGATGGTGCCGTTGAGTTTTTCCTGCAGCCTGGCGTTGTAGGCCAGTTCCACCGCCGGCTTGACGTCCACCGTGGCGATGCGATGACGCTGCATTTGCTGCAGGGCATCGAGGATGTAGGTGACCTGCGCCTCGATCATCAGAATCATCGAGTTATGCCCCAGCCCGGTGTTGGGGCCGACGATCAGGAACAGGTTCGGATAACCCGGCACCGTGGTGCCCAGGTAGGCGTGGGCGCCGTCTTGCCAGGTGTCCATCAGGTCGATGCCGTGGCGCCCGATGATGCAGTTGCGGGGCAGCGGATCGGTGGCCTGGAAGCCGGTGCCGAAGATGAGGCAGTCAGCCGGGTGCTTGATGCCGTCGGCGGTGATCACCCCGTCCGCCTCGATGCGCAGCACGTTGTCGGTTACCACCTGCACATTGCTGCGGGACAGGGCCGGGTAGTAGTCGTTGGAGATCAGCACGCGCTTGCAGCCGATGGTGTAGTCCGGCGTCAGGGTCTTGCGCAGGGAAGGGCGGGCCACTTGTTTGTGCAGGTGGCGCACGGCGATTTTCTGCACCATTGTCATCAGGCGCGGGTGCAGGGCAAAGCCCACCACGCGACCTTCCAGTGTCCAATAGAACGCGCCGCGTACCAGGCGCTGGGTGAACGGCAGGTGCTTGAATGCCCAGCGCTCGAAGCGTGAAATCGGCCGGTCGGGCTTGGGCATGATCCACGGCGGGGTGCGCTGGAACAGGTCCAGGTGGGCCACCTGCGGCGCAATCTGCGGCACGAACTGAATGGCACTGGCGCCGGTGCCGATCACCGCCACGCGCTTGCCCTTCAATGAATACTCGTGGTCCCACTGCTGGGAGTGGAAGCGCTTGCCCTTGAAGCTGTCCAGGCCCGGAATATCCGGCAGTGCCGGGCGCGACAGGCCGCCCATTCCCGACACCAGCACCCGCGCACTGACCTGGCGGCCATTGCTGAAGCTCAGGCTCCAGCGCTGTTGCGCCTCATCAAATACCGCCTTCTCCAGGCCCATGCCAAAGCGCAGGAACGGCGCCAGTTCGAAGCGCCGGGCGCACTGCTCCAGGTAGGCGCGAATCTCCGCCTGTGGCGCAAATTGCCGGGTCCAGTCCGGGTTGGGCGCAAAGGAAAACGAATAGACATGGGATTGCACGTCGCAGGCGCAACCGGGGTAGTGGTTGTCCCGCCAGGTGCCGCCGAGAGCATCGGCCTGTTCGGCAATAAAGAAGTCGTGGAACCCGGCTTCCTTGAGTTTGATCGCCATGCACAGCCCGGCAAATCCGGAACCGATGATGGCGATGTCGATGGTGTCATGGGCATTCATAGGCTGTCCCTCGTGGGCCGGTGGCGCCTTACGGGTGTCGACATCGGATGTGCTCCTTGTTTTTGTTTTGGCTTTTTAGATAGAACACCATTGCAAAGGAAAATTGAATTATTTATTTTAAAAAAGATTTTAAATAATCTACCTGAAAATATCGTCTAGGCTACGACCCAGTTCCTCATGTGCGACTTATCCGACGGACGAGAGCTTGTACGCACACAGTTAAGGTCCAGGGTGGACGATGGCTGAGGCCTTGACCAATACCGGTCGGGCCGCCAGCAACGCAGGGATGCAGAGGACCGAGCTATGGCTGTCGAGTGGGTTGTCGCTGCGGGTGTGTGTGTAGGGTTAAGCGTAGTGTTGTGGGCCTTCAGTGCCCGGATGACACGGCGTATAGAGGCTGCTGTTCCGATCAACGGGCGCTTTCTGGAGATCAACGGCGAGCGCTTTCATTATGTAGACGAGGGCAAGGGCCCACCGCTGGTGATGATCCACGGGCTGATGGGCAGCAGTCGCAACTTGACGTACGCCTTGTCTGCCCAATTGCGTGAGCACTTTCGAGTGATCACCGTGGATCGTCCGGGGTCGGGTTATTCCACCCGGCATTCCGGCACGGCCGCGGACCTGCCTGGCCAGGCCCGGCAAGTCGCCAGCTTTATCCAGACGCTGGACCTGGATAAGCCGCTGGTGCTGGGGCATTCCCTCGGCGGGGCGATCTCCCTGGCACTGGCCCTGGACCATCCCCACGCGGTGTCCGGATTGATCCTGGTGGCGCCCCTGACCCATCCCCAGCGCCTGCTGCCGCTGGTGTTTATGTCGTTGGCGATACGCCCGGGATGGCTGCGACGCTTTATGTCGCACACCCTGACCATGCCGATCGGATTGCTGACCAAAGGCTCGGTGGTCAAGGGCGTGTTTGCCCCCGACCCGGCCCCGGAAGACTTCGCCACCCGTGGCGGCGGCTTGTTGGGCATGCGGCCCGAGAACTTCTATGCCGCCTCCACCGAGATCAACCTGGTCAACGATTTCCTGCCGGACATGGTCAAGCGCTACCCGCAGCTGACGTTGCCGATCGGGCTGATCTATGGCGCGCAGGACAAGGTGCTGGATTTCCGCAAACACGGGCAGGCCCTGGCCAGCCTGGTGCCGGGCCTGAAGCTGCAGCTGGTGGAAGGGCGCGGGCATATGTTGCCGATCACGGCCACCGAGCGTGTCGCGGCGGTGGTCGAGCAGATAGCCAAGCGCGTCCGGCCGCCGGAAAGCGCCACGGTGTTGCACCCGCCGTTTGCGTTGGCGAGTAAATAATTGTGCGACTGAAACCGCGGTTCGAACTCGTCAATGCTTGCCCTAGACACCTGACCAAACGGCTGAAAAAGAGACTGCCCGGTCACGTTCAAAAGGGTTCAAGAAACTAGTTGACGACCTAACGATTCCGCGCTATTTATTTAAAAAAATTATTTCAATGTCTAATTTGAAACAATTTTTGAAATGCCTAAGAGCGAATAAAATAATGAAAAAAACGCCTTTTATCGCATGGTTGAATTCTCGGGGCAGTCACCGCTCCGTGTACCTGTCCAGTGTTGATTTTTGCTCCCTGCCTACCTGCCTCGTGCGGAGGCTGTCATGAATCAGACCCTGGCTGCCCCGAACGTCTGGACCGACGGCAAGCGCCACCTGTGGTGGCTCGGCATCATGCCCCTGGCAACCCCAATGCTCTCTGGCGCCCTGGCCATCACTACCGGTGTGCAACAACTGTGGTGGGTCGGTGTGCTGGTGATCTTCGGCCTGATCCCGCTGATCGACGGCCTGCTGGGTGAAGACGTCAGCAACCCGCCCGAGTCCGCCGTCAGCAACCTCGAATCCCAAAGCTACTACCGCTGGATCGTCTACACCGGCGTGCTGTTTGTCATCTCCTCGGTGGTGATCACCGGGTGGTTGGCGGCCGGTGGCATCGACTGGATCATCGGCGGCGGTCTGCTACAGGCGACCGCCACACTGGACTCATCAAGCTGGCTGGCAAAGGCCGCCGCGTTCATCACCGCTCGCACCCAGCTGCACGGTGAAATCAGCTGGTTCACCTACCTGGGCATGGCGATGTCCACTGGCGCTGCCACCGGCATTGCCATCAACACCGCCCATGAGCTGGGGCACAAGCCGCGCCTGCTGGAAGTCGTGCTGGCCAAGATCACCCTGGCGCCGACCTTCTACGGGCACTTCTACACCGAACACAACCGTGGCCACCACGTGCGCGTCGCCACCCCGGAAGACCCGGCCAGTTCGCGGTTGGGGGAGAGCTTCTGGGCCTTCCTGCCGCGCTCGGTATGGTTCAGCGCCCGCTCGGCGTGGAACTTGGAGCGTGAACGCCTGCGCAAACTCGGCCTGCCGGCCTGGCACTGGAAGAACGCCGTACTCAGCGCCTGGATGTACAGCGTGGTGTTGTGGGGCGCGATGATTGCCTGGCTGGGCGCGGCAGTGATTCCATTCCTGATCATCCAGGGCATCTACGGTTTCTCGCTGCTGGAAGTGGTGAACTATGTCGAGCACTACGGCCTGAAACGCCAGAAGTTGCCCAACGGTCGTTATGAGCGTTGCTCGCCACGCCATTCCTGGAACAGTAATCGGATTGTCACCAATATCTTTCTGTTCCAACTGCAGCGGCACTCCGACCATCACGCCAACCCAACCAGAAGTTATCAGTCACTGCGTCATTTTGATGAATCGCCGCAACTCCCATACGGTTATGCCAGCATGATTGTCTGGGCGTATGTGCCGTACTTGTGGCGACGACGCATGGATCACCGGGTACTTAATCATTACGCCGGGGATATCACCCTGACCAATCTTCAACCTTCACAGCGTTTGAAGTACCTGGAGAAGTACAGCAACACCACCAGACCCTTCTAACGAAAGCAGTCAGTTGTAGGGCGTACTCGGGATCTGTGTATCGCGCAGGTTTTCATCGCCCAGGCTTTACCGGTTTCGAGTACGGCTTAGTTGCAAGACAGTTGTTTGACCCGAACAAAAATAAAATTAAGGGAAGGACGTACACCATGCAAACCCCTGCCAAGTTCACCACGCACATTGTATTGGCCGCCCTGGGCCTGATCGTTTACCACCAGGCCCAGGCCGCCCGTATCGAACCTGCCGGCAGCGCGTTTACTGCCCAGGGCCCCATCAGCTTTTCCAAAGGCGCGCTGATCAGCGCGGATTGCACCATCAAGGTCGCCGGCAAAGTGGCGGCGGATGGGTCGTCAGTAAATGTCGACAAAGTTGAGTTCGACGGCGGCCTCAAGTGCAGCCGGGTCGAAGCCATCAACTTGCCGTGGGTATTGGTGGCTAAAGATACCAGGAGCGGCTCGATGTCGAAGATCGCCGTGGATGTGCATGCCTTTGGTTTGGGCGGCAAGTGCGGGCCTTCTACTGCCGATGGAACCTGGGATAACGCCACCGGCAAGCTGGAAGCGTCGAATGTGCCTATCGGCGAAGACTGCAAGATCAAGACGGTGTCGATCAAGATGCCGCCGAGTTTCAAAGTTGTTGAGTAACAGTGGGATGTTGTAGCGGTAATTGAATTGAAATTTGGCTGGAAAGGGAAGTTCTGCAGATTCACCGTGACCTCTCGATCATGGCCATTACCCCTGGCGAAATGACTCGCCATAACATGTGAGGAAAAATAATGAAAAGCTTGAAAACCCTCGTTTGTGCAACTTCTTTCGCAGTGTGCTTCGGCGCAGCTTCCATGGCCAGCGCGGCTTCCATCTCCCCGGATGGTCCGTTCTCGACCAACGCTGGCACCATCGTCGTGAAGTCGCCTTCGTCCTTCGGTGCAGCCGTGACCTGCGGCATCACCTTTACCGGCAACGTTAGCGGTGGCGTGGCCTCGATCAATGGCGCATCCCTGACCGGTGGCGGTCTGTGTGGCCTGCCAACGCTGACCAACCTGCCTTGGGTACTGACGGCTGCAACGGGTACCACCGGTAGCGTAACCAACGTCGGCTACAAGATCACCTCGATCCCGGCCACCAACTGCGGGCCAACCACCATCGCTGTTACCTGGACTCCAGGCACCAAAACGCTTTCGGCAGCCAATCAGGCGCTGACCGGCAACTGCACCGTGGTTTCGCTGAGTGTCGTTGCCCCAACGCTGACCGTTAACCCGTAAGCGCGACTCCGTAAAGGGCTGATCACCCCGTTGAAAGACCGGTGCCTCGTGTGAGGCACCGGTTGGATACGGTATTTATTGTCTGGGGAACATGACAATGCAAAGCCTTGTGAAAACAGCACGCCTGGGTTCGATGTCAGCGGCTCTGGGCGTTGCCTCATTCATTGCGGTTGCGGCGGGTTTCAGCCCGCCGGGTCCGTTCAGCGTAACCAAAGGCAGTGTTGTGTTGAAGCTGCCGTCGACGTTTCTACCCACGTGTTGAGCGCAACCAATCAAGCCATGAGTGGCTACTGCACTTTGGTGTCGTTGAACGCCACGCTGACCGGCTCGCTCACCACCCATTCCTGAATACCGATACACCGTTCCAGGACAGGCGTTCTTTGAAAGACGTTCTGTGGTTACACGACCCACCGGCAGGGGCCGGGTGTAAATAATAATAAGGAGTACCGCATGAACAATAAGAAACAACACGCTCACACGTTACTGGGACTGGCCCTGCTGGGGGGCCTGATGACCACGGGGCAAGTGCAGGCGGGTGGGTTCTCCACACCGACCTTCGGCGCGCCAGGATGGGGTCGTGCGTTTGGTGGTGGTTCACTGTTCAAAAATGACCCCAGTGCCGCGTACAACAACCCGGCAGCCATGGCCTTTATCGATTCAACCATCGCGCAGCAGACCGTTGACTATGCTCGGATCAAGATCAAATACACCGGCCAGGCCTATGACTACGCGGGCAACCCGGTGACCAATACGCCCGTACTGGATGACCTGGGCAATACGGGCGACCCGGTCCTCAACACTAACAATGGTGGGCAAGGCGGTTTCACCGCTTGGCTGCCGACGGGTTTTCTGGTGATTCCCATGGGCGACCGTTTCGCCTTTGGTCTGAGCCAGGTCGTGCCACAGGGTATGAAAACCACTTGGAACGAAGACTCCAAACTGCGGGATTTCGCGGTTGATACCAAAATCGAGACCATCGGTCTGACCGGTTCCCTGTCGTTCAAGGTCAATGATCAGTTCTCGGTCGGTGGTGGTGCCATCGTCCAGCGCAGTCAAGGGTTCGTCAGCCAGAACGTTGATTTGCTGGCCGCTGCGGATGTGTCTCCAGGACTTGGCGGCGCGGGTCTCCCCACGGGGCTGGGGCATTCCTTGATGCGCGTGAAAGTCGATAACATCTCTGTGGGCTGGTTTGGTGGCGTGGTTTGGAAGCCGACGCTGCAAGACACACTTGGCTTGAACTATCACGCCAAGATCAAAAACAAGATGACCGGCAAATACAACATCTATACAGATGCCGTCGGCCGTAACGCGATGACCAATCCGATCGGTCCGAACGGCGAAACTCTGGTTGAAATCGCCTACCCAGGTCTCAAGCTGTTCCCGGACGGTGCCCACGCCAGTACCCAACTGGATATCCCGGCTACCGCTTCGGTTGACTGGGTTCACCAGTTCAACGACCGCTGGACGTTGGGGGTGAGTGCTACCTGGACTGAATGGTCTTCCTTCCAGGACCTGACGCTCAAATCCCAGGGCACCACCATTGTTGCCATTCCCTACAACTACAAAAACGCCTGGATGACCTCGATTGGCGGCGACTACAAAGCCACCGACGAACTCACCCTGCGCGCCGGTGTGGCTTACGACCAGACACCTACCCGCAACTCTACCCGGGACCCGCGAATCCCGGACGGTGACCGTTACTTCCTGGCATTTGGTGCCGGTTATGACATCAAGGCTGTTCCTGGCCTGTCGGTGGATGCCGCGTACTCGCACCAGTTCGTGCAGAAGGTCAACCTGAAGACCAAGAACGTTGATCGTCTCGGTGCGGCGCAGTTGGACGGCGAGGCTGAATCCTCGGGGGATGTGGTCAGCTTGTCGGCAACCTATAAGTTCTAAGGTTGTCGAGGGCAGTCGTGGAGAAGGGCAGCCAGCGCATCTTGCTGCCCGGCTCCACGCTGTCGTCTATTGATGGGTAGCCCTGGCGCCCGATGTCGAATCCTTGCGCTTAACCTGCAAGGCTGACCCCGTTCAGCCGCTATTTTTTTTGCCCAAGCATTAAATAAAAATTTCAAAACAAAATTTGAATTTATCTTTTCAAGTTTGTAGTGTGGCTTTACGTCACAGGTCATTCCGATCTGCCCGGGCGTTTGCCGTACCCTGAATTGAGTAGAGGTATCCCCATGGTTATCTGGTTATTGGCGGGACTCGCAGCAGCGATCGCCCTGGCGTATCGACAAGCCGCTGCCACCCTCTGGCTGGGTGCCGGCCTGGTCTGGCTGGCGGTCGGTTACCTGTTCAACGCAGTCGCCGGTTTCGGCGCCGGCGTGGTGGCGGTGCTGGTGGTGTTGCCCGCGCTGCTGCTGACAATCAAGCCCCTACGCCGCGCGCTGTTGACCAGCAAGGCCCTGGGCCTTTTTCGCGGCATCATGCCGGCGATGTCCGACACCGAGCGTGCTGCCATCGAGTCCGGCACCGTGTGGTGGGACGCCGAGCTGTTCAGCGGCAAACCCCGCTGGGAACGCCTGCTGCAAGCCGCACCGGCCAGCCTCAGCGCTGAAGAACAGGCCTTCCTCGACAACGAAGTCGAGACCCTGTGCGACATGTCCAACGACTGGGAAACCACCCAGGTCTGGCAGGACATGTCCCCCGAAGGCTGGCAATACACCAAGGATGCCGGCTTCCTCGGCATGATCATTCCCAAGCAATACGGCGGCAAAGGCTTCTCCCACTATGCGCATTCGCAAGTGGTGATGAAGCTCTCGACCCGCTGCTCGGCGGCGGCGATTTCGGTGATGGTGCCCAACTCCCTGGGCCCGGCCGAACTGCTGCTGCACTACGGCACCGACGCCCAGCGCAACTACTACCTGCCACGCCTGGCCCGCGGCGAAGACATCCCGTGCTTCGCCCTGACCAGCCCGTATGCCGGCTCCGACGCCGGGGCGATTCCAGACCTGGGCATCGTCTGCAAGGGCATGCACGAAGGCGAGGAAGTGCTGGGTTTCCGTGTGACCTGGGACAAGCGCTACATCACCCTCGGCCCAATCGCCACCGTGCTCGGCCTGGCCTTCCGCGCCGAAGACCCGGACGGTCTGCTCGGCCAGCCGGGTTCCCTGGGCATCACCTGCGCGTTGATCCCCACCACCCATCCGGGGGTGAACAGCGGCCGGCGTCACTGGCCACTCAACGCGGTATTCCAGAACGGCCCGACCACCGGCAAGGATGTGTTTATCCCGCTGGAATGGGTGATCGGCGGCCGCGAACAAGTCGGCAACGGCTGGCGCATGTTGATGGAATGCCTGGCCGCCGGGCGGGCGATTTCCCTGCCGTCGGCCAACGTCGGCCTGGGCAAGGTGGCCGTGCGCGGCACCACCGCTTATGCGGCGATGCGCAAGCAATTCGGCCTGCCCATCGGCAAGTTCGAAGGCGTGCAGGCGCCCCTGGCGCGCATGGCCGGGCATCTGTATGCCTGCGACGCGGTGCGCAAGGTCTCGGTGGCGTCACTGGATGCCGGTGAAAAACCCTCGGTGATCTCGGCCATCGCCAAGTATCACGTTACCGAGCGGGCGCGGATCATCGTCAACGACGGCATGGACATCGTGGCCGGCAAGGGCATCTGCATGGGCCCCAACAACTTCCTCGCCCGGGCCTACCAGCAAAGCCCCATCGCCATCACGGTGGAAGGCGCGAATATCATGACGCGCTGCCTGATCATCTACGGCCAGGGCCTGATCCGCTGCCATCCGTATGTGTTCCGCGAGATGGAAGCGGCGCGCAATACGGACCGGCGCAAGGCCCTGGTGGACTTCGACAGCGCAATGTTCGGTCACCTGAGCTTCGTGCTGGCCAATACCGTGCGTGCCGCAGTGTATTCGCTGACGGGCGGACGGCTGATTTCCGTGCCGGGCAAGACCGATCCGGCGCTGGCGTCCTACTACCGCCAGGCCAATCGGCTGTCGGTGGTGTTGGCGTTGATCTCGGACATTTCCATGGGCGTGCTGGGCGGTGCCCTCAAGCGCAAGGAAAGCATCACCGGGCGGCTGGGGGACATTCTGTCCCAGCTGTACATCCTGTCCTGCGTGCTCAAGCGTTTTGAGGATGATGGCCGGCCACAGGCAGATTTGCCGCTGGTGCATTGGGCGGCCCAGGACGCGTTGCTGCGCGCCCATGAGGCCCTGGCCGAAGTGCTCGACAACTACCCGTCGAAAGCCGCGGCGGCGGTGGTGCGTGGCTTGACGTTCCCGTTCGGTATTCCACAGCGCAAACCGTCGGATCGCCTGTTGGCGCAAGTGGCGGAGCTGGTGCAGGTGCCGGGGGAAACCCGCGACCGCTTGCTGGGCAATTCCTACATTCCTCGGCCGGAAATCGACAAGCTGGCTTACGGCGAGCTGGCCTTGCGCCTGTTGCCGCAAGTGGAGCTGATCGAGGCGCGGCTCAAGGGGGCGATCAAGCAAGGCCTGATCGAGCCAATGCCGATTTCCAGTGCGGCGTTTACTCCGTGGCGAGTCAAGGCGCGGGCGCTGGACCTGATCAGCGAGGAAGACGACAGCTTGCTCGCGCGCTATGTGGAATATGGCGATCACGCGATCCAGGTGGACGACTTCCCGCAGGACTTCGGTTTGCTGGAAGCCTTGCAACAGCGCCAGCAAGCGTTGGAACAGGCCGCCAAACCGAGCGCAAGACGCCGCGCCAACCAAGGCGAAAACGCGCCGGTCAACTGACTGGAACTGGAGGAACACGACCCCTGTAGGAGCTGGCTTGCCTGCGATAGCGTTGGTTCAGTGCCAGATGTGTTGGCTGACACACCGCAATCGCAGGCAAGCCAGCTCCTACAAGGATCGGGTTTCCATGGCAACACCGTGTTGTGAGTGAGTTTATCCATGAGTGACAGCTACCTTTCTTTCGTCAACTCCCCCTGGGGAGCCTGGCTGGCCCGCACTGCCGGGCTGCCCCAACCCCTGGCACTGCAACGTCACCGCAGCGGCCAGCAAGGCCTGGCCAACCCGGTAATCGTCGCGGGGGTAGGGCGCCTGGGGGCGCAAATCCAGCGCATCTTCACCGCCACCGACACAGTGACCGCCACCGCTGCGACCCTCAAGGCGCCCTCCACGGTCAAGGTCCAGGGCGCGGTGTTCGACGCCAGCGACATCGCCGACCTCAAGCAGTTGGACGAGCTCTACGAATTCTTCCACGCCAACGCCAGGCGCCTTGGGCAACACGCCCGGGTGGTGGTGCTCGGCACCGCGCCGGAGTTGTGCAAGGACCTGCCCCAGGCCATTGCCCAGCGTGCCCTTGAGGGCCTGGTGCGTTCGTTGGCCAAGGAGTTGCGCCGGGCGATCACCGTGCAGTTGATCTACGTCGCACCGGGTGCCGAGGACGGGCTGGAAAGCAGCCTGCGGTTCTTCCTGTCGCGGCGCTCGGCCTATGTTTCGGGGCAGGTGGTGCGCCTCGAAAAAACCGTCGATAGCCCAACCGAAATCAACTGGGACAAACCCCTCGGCGGCCGCCGTGCCCTGGTCACCGGCGCCTCCCGTGGCATCGGCCTGGCAATCGCCCAGGTGCTGGCCCGCGATGGAGCCCATGTGGTCTGCGTGGATGTGCCCCAGGCCCAGGATTCGCTGCAACAGGCGGCCGGCAGTGTCGCAGGCACCGCACTGGCGCTGGACATCACCGCCACCGATGCCGCGCAGCAGTTGCACGCCCATGTCAGCCAACACGGTGCATTCGACGTGGTGGTGCACAACGCCGGGATTACCCGCGACAAGACCATCGCCAAGATGACTGAGACCGCGTGGCGCAGCGTACTGGCGGTCAACCTGGAAGCACCGTTGCATCTGAGCACGGCGCTGCTGGAAAGCCAGGGCCTGAATCCGGGCGGGCGGATCGTGTGTGTCTCATCGATTTCCGGTATCGCCGGCAACCTCGGGCAAAGCAACTACGCCACCTCCAAGGCCGGGGTGATCGGCCTGGTACAAGGCCTGGCCCCGCAGGCGGCGGCGCAGCAAGTGACGGTGAATGCCGTGGCACCGGGCTTTATCGAAACCCAGATGACCGCGAAGATACCGCTGATGATTCGCGAAGCGGGGCGGCGGATGAACTCGATGTCCCAGGGCGGGCAACCCATCGACGTGGCAGAAACCATCGCCTGGCTGGCGCATCCGGCATCCGGCGGGGTCAATGGCCAAGTGGTGCGGGTCTGCGGCCAAAGCCTGTTGGGAGCCTGAGCATGGACTATGTGACGCAGATCATTGACCTGCCGCCCTCGCGCTCGCGGCTGTTGCTGGACGGGGTATTGGGGCTGCGCAAACCGAAGCTGGAAGGCGAGCCGACGTTGCCGAAAGAACGCCTGGTGCGTTCGGCCGTCGAGCTGTCTGCCCAAGGGATCGCGGCTTACGGTCGGGCCTGTGGTTTCCGCCGTGAGCAAGGCGTGCCGCTGTCCTATCCCCATGTGCTGGCGTTCCCCTTGCACCTGATGTTGCTGACCCGCCCGAGTTTCCCGTACCCGGCCAGCGGCATGGTGCATTTGGCCAATCGCATCCGCCAGCATCGACGGCTGGAGGCGGGCCAGGCCTTGCGCCTGGAGGTGTATTGCGAACGCTGGGTCGCCCATCCCAAGGGCCAGGCCCTGAGCATCGCCACCCGTGCCTACAGCGCGGGCGCCCTGATATGGGAGAGCGACAGCCTGTACCTGCGCCGTGACGTAAACGCGCCGGTTGGCGAGCCGTGGGACGACGCGTTGCCCTTGCAGGAAGAAGGTTTGCTGCGCACTCAACGCTGGGTGCTGCCGGCGGATCTGGGGCGGCGTTTCGCCAGGGTCTCGGGGGATTTCAACCCCATTCATACCTCGGTGATCGGCGCCCGATTGTTCGGTTTTCGCCGGGCCATCGCCCACGGCATGTGGACCCTTGGCCGCGCCCTGGCCGCCCAGCAACCCCCCGGCGGACTGGACCAGGCCGAGGCCCATTGCGACTTCAAGCTGCCGATCTTCCTGCCCGGCCAGGTGGCGCTGTGGAACGTTCCGCCAACCGGCCCGCGCCGTGAGTTTGAAGTGCGTAATTTCGCCGGTGACAAACCCCATATGCGTGGGCTGTTTATCTGGAATGAGACCGATCGATGAGTGACTACAGTTTCAACCCGGCCCCGACGCGCCGCGTGGCGATTATCGGCGGCAACCGTATCCCGTTCGCCCGCTCCAACACCGTGTACGCCCATGACAGCAACCAGGATCTGCTGGTCGCCGCCCTGCAAGGCCTAGTGGACCGCTACAACCTTCACGGCCTGCGCCTGGGCGAGTTTGCCGCGGGTGCGGTGATCAAGCATTCCCGGGATTTCAACCTGGCCCGGGAAAGCCTGCTGTCTACCACACTGTCTCCCGAAACCCCGGCCTACGACCTGCAACAAGCCTGCGGCACCGGCCTGGAAGCGGCGTTGCTGGTGGCGAACAAGATCGCCCTTGGGCAGATCGAAGTGGGCGTTGCCGGTGGTTCCGACACCACCTCCGACGCGCCCATCGGCATCAACGAGTCCCTGCGCCGCACCTTGCTTTCAGCCAACCGCGCCAAGGGCACCGGCGCCAGGTTGAAGGCCTTGGTGGGGGTGCGCCCGTCGATGTTTTTCAAGCCGCTGCTGCCGCGCAATGGCGAGCCGCGCACCGGCTTGTCCATGGGTGAACACTGCGAGGAAATGGCCAAGCGCTGGCAGATCAAGCGCCTGGCCCAGGACGAGTTGACCCTCACCAGCCACCAGCGGCTGGATGCGGCGTACAAGCAGGGTTTCTTCGATGATTTGATCAGCCCGTATCGCGGCCTGGCCCGGGACAACAACCTGCGGGCCGACGCCAGCCTGGAGAAACTTGCCGGCTTGTCCCCGGCCTACGACCGCCAGAACGGCACGCTCACCGCCGGCAACTCCACGCCCCTGACTGACGGCGCGTCGGTGGTGCTGCTGGCCAGCGAGGAATGGGCCGCCGAACGCGGCTTGCCCGTATTGGCGTACCTGCGAACCGGTGAAACCGCTGCGGTGAATTTCGTCGACGGCACCGAAGGCCTGCTGATGGCGCCGGCCTACGCCGTGCCACGCATGCTCAAGCGCGAAGGCCTGACGTTCGCCGACTTCGATCTGTTCGAGATCCACGAAGCCTTCGCCGCTCAGGTGCTGTGCACCCTCAAGGCCTGGGAAGACCCGGATTACTGCCGCGACCGCCTGGGCCTCGACGCGCCGCTGGGCAGCATCGACCGCAGCAAGATGAACGTCAACGGCGGCTCCCTCGGCTGCGGCCACCCCTTCGCCGCCACCGGTGGCCGGCAACTCGCGGCACTGGCCAAGGCGATCCACCAGCGTGGCGGCGGCCGCGGCCTGATTTCGATCTGCGCGGCGGGTGGGTTGGGCATTACCGCTATCGTCGAAAAGTAGTTCCCACCATAAAAACAACAAGGAGACTGCCATGAACGCTGTAAGCCTGGAACAGACCGAACGCCTTTGGTTGAACGCTTACCTGCCCGGCGTACCGGCAGACATCGATGCGGGCATCGAGGACTACCCGTCGTTGCGCGAGGTGTTCCTGGAGCACCTGCACAAATTCCGCGACCGCGTGGCCTACGTCAGCATCGGCACCGAAATGACCTATGCCGACTGGGAGGTGCAGGGCATCGCCTTTGCTGCGTGGCTGCAAGCCCAGGGTGTGAAGAAGGGCGACCGGGTGGCGCTGATGATGCCCAACTGCTTGCAGTACCCGATCTGCCTGCTGGGCACGATCCTCGCGGGCGCGGTGGTGGTCAACGTCAACCCGCTGTACACCGCCCGGGAGCTGCAGCATTTGCTCAAGGACAGTGGCGCAGAGACCCTGGTGATCTTCGAAAACTTCGCCCACACCCTGGAGAAAGTGGTGGCCGCCAGTACCGTCAAACGTGTGGTGATCGCGGCCATCGGTGACCTGCTCGGCACGTTCAAGGGCGCGGCGATGAACTTTATCCTGCGTAGCGTGCAGAAGCAGGTGCCGCGTTTCAACCTGCCGGGGGCCGTGCGTTTCAACCAGGTGTTGAAACAGGGACGCGGGCAGACCCATCTCGCCGTGCCGATGAACCGCGAAGACCTGGCCTTCCTGCAATACACCGGCGGCACTACCGGCGATGCCAAGGGCGTCATGCTCAGCCACCGCAACATCATCGCCAACCTGTTGCAGGCCAAGGCGTGGGTCGGTGATCAGCTCGATCAGAACCAGCAGGAAACCAACGTCACCCTGCTGCCGCTGTACCACATCTTTTCCCTGACGGTGAACTGCCTGATGTTCATGTGCCTGGGCGGGCGCAACATCCTGATCGCCAACCCACGGGATGTGAAGCGGGTGCAGATGATCCTGCGCAAGGAGCGTTTCAACGGGATTGCCGGGGTGAATACGCTGTTCAACGGCCTGCTGGAAAACAAGGAATTCTGCGCCCGGGATTTTTCCGATTTGCGCATGGTGATCGCCGGCGGCATGGCCACCCATACCGCTGTGGCCAAGCGCTGGAAGGAAGTCACCGGCTTGCCGATTATCGAAGGCTACGGCCTCACTGAATGTTCGCCGGTGGTGAGCATCAGCCCCATCGACATCTCACGCATGCGCGAGATGGAATTCACCGGCAGTATCGGCGTGCCGTTGCCGTCGACCTGGGTGCGGTTCATTCGTGAGGACGGTGAGTTGGCGGAACTGGGCGAGCAGGGCGAACTGCAAGTACGCGGCCCGCAGGTGATGCAGGGTTACTGGAAACGCCCGGCGGAAACCGCCGAGGTGCTGGATGCCGAAGGGTGGCTGTCTACCGGGGACATCGGGGTGATGAATGAGCAGGGCTTCATCCGCCTGGTGGACCGCAAGAAAGACATGATCCTGGTGTCCGGGTTCAACGTGTACCCCAACGAGATCGAAGACGTGGTGGCGTTGCATCCGGGCGTGGCGGAAGTGGCGGCGATCGGGGTTGAGGATGGGGTGACCGGCGAGCGGGTCAAAATCATCGTGGTGCGCAAGGACCCAAGCTTGACCCAGGAGCAGATTCTGGCGCATTGCCGGGAATACCTGACGGGGTACAAGGTGCCGCGGTTCGTGGAGTTTCGTACGCAGGAATTGCCCAAGACGACGGTGGGCAAGGTGCTGCGCCGGGCACTGCGCTAAGTCTGAGTGAACGCGGTCAAAAATGTGGGAGCGGGCTTGCTCGCGAATGCGGTGGAACAGTCGACGGAGATGTTGACTAACAGACCGCATTCGCGAGCAAGCCCGCTCCCACATTTGATCTTTGGTGACTGAACGGTCGCAGTCAGTCGTCGAATCCCACCTGCTCATGAATCTCATCGACCTTCAATTCCAGCCGATACGCCACGGCAATAAACAACGCCTGGCACAGGCACAGCGTCGCACTCAGTGACCTGAACGCAAACGACGAGCCTTCATTCACCAGCAGCACCGTGCTCGCCCGCTTGGCCAGGGGCGACAGGTTGCTGTCGGTAATGATCAGGGTCTTGGCCTGATGGTGCTGGGCAATCCGCAGGCAGTGCTGGGTTTCCTTGCCGTACGGCGTAAAGCTGATGGCAATCACCAGGTCGTTGGCCCGCACACTGCGCATCTGCTCACGATAGCTGCCGCCCAACCCCGAGACCAGATGGATGCGCTTGTTGGTGTGCTGCAGGTTGTACACCAGGTAGTCCGCCACGGCGAACGAGCGGCGCACGCCCACCACGTAGATATTGTCGGCATTCACCACCAGGTCCACGGCCTTGTCGAAGGCTGCGTCATCCAGTTCCAGCCCCAGGCGCTCGATCCCGGAGAGGGTGGCATTCACGCACTCACGCGCCAGGTCGCCGCCGCTGGCTTTCTGCGACTTGTTGGCGATCATGCTGCGGATGCGTTGCTGGTAGTTCTGCACCGGCGTGGTCTTGTGGGTGTAGGCCTCGCGGAACAGCGCCTGCATTTCACTGAAACCACTGAACCCGAAACGCTGGGAAAACCGCACGATGGCCGACGGGTGCACTTCGCATTCACGGGCGATGTCGCTGATGCGGTCGACCATGATCCGGTCGCTCTGCTGGCTCATGTAGCTGGCGATGCGCTTGAGCTGGCGCGGCAGGCTCTCGTATTCATCGGTGATCAGCTGCAACAACCGCTCGGCGTTCAGCGGCGGGCTGGCGAGTGCGTCTTCCGGGGCGCTCTGGGACATAGGGAATCCTTCTGGCTTGTTCTTATAGGGCGCGTCGAGGCGCCCCTGACAATAAGTCGATGTGCGCAAGTCTACAGGGTAGGCGCAAAAAAATACCTCGGCATCCCGCCCCACGGTGCAGCTGAAACGATGCACTGCGGCTGGGACATACCGATGATGGCGTATTGGAAAATATATTCCACAAAAAATATTTATAGAATAAATATTGATTGGTGTCACCAGACGTTCTAGTCTGCTTGCACCAAGAGCGTATGCCGCCACCGCGACGGCACACGCAGGCTGATAAAAATAACAGGAGCCAGCATGGGCCAGACTCGTTTTGCCAGTGGGCGTCAATTGGATCTGATTTGCCTGGGACGCCTGGGCGTCGACCTTTACGCACAACAAGTGGGTGCACGGCTGGAGGATGTCTCGAGCTTCGCCAAGTACCTCGGCGGTTCCTCCGCCAACATCGCGTTCGGCACTGCGCGGCTGGGGCTCAAGTCGGCGATGTTGAGCCGGGTAGGGGACGACCACATGGGGCGTTTCCTGCTGGAGTCCCTGGCCCGCGAAGGCTGTGACGTCAGCGGCATCAAGGTCGACCCGGAACGCCTCACCGCCCTGGTGCTGCTGGGCCTCAAGGACCGCGAAACCTTCCCGCTGGTGTTCTACCGCGAGAACTGCGCCGACATGGCCCTGCGCGCCGAAGACATCAGTGAAGCGTTCATTGCTTCCAGCAAGGCGTTGCTGATCACCGGTACCCACTTCTCCACCGACGGCGTGTACAAGGCCAGCATCCAGGCCCTGGACTACGCCGAGAAGCACAACGTCAAACGCGTGCTCGACATCGACTACCGCCCGGTGCTCTGGGGCCTGGCCGGCAAGGCCGATGGCGAAACCCGGTTTGTGGCCGACCAGAATGTCAGCCAGCACGTGCAGAAAATCCTCCCGCGTTTTGACCTGATCGTCGGCACCGAAGAAGAATTCCTGATTGCCGGTGGCAGTGAAGATTTGCTCACGGCATTGCGCACGGTGCGTGGCCTGACCTCGGCCACCCTGGTGGTCAAGCTTGGCCCCCAGGGCTGCACGGTGATCCACGGCGATATCCCGGCCCGCCTTGAAGACGGCGCGATCTACCCCGGGGTACGGGTGGAAGTACTCAACGTGCTGGGCGCCGGCGATGCCTTCATGTCCGGCTTCCTCAGCGGCTGGCTTGAAGACGCCAGCGACGAGCGCTGCAGCCAGTTGGCGAATGCCTGCGGCGGCCTGGTGGTGTCGCGCCATGCCTGCGCGCCGGCCATGCCGACCCGCGCCGAACTCGATTACCTGTTCAACAGCCCGGTGCCGATTACCCGCCCGGACCAGGACGCGGTGCTGCAACGCCTGCACCAGGTCAGCGTGCCGCGTAAGGTCTGGAAGCAGCTGTTTGTATTTGCCTTCGACCACCGCTGGCAGTTGGTGGAACTGGCACAAAAGGGCGGCCAGGACCCGGCGCGCATCAGCGCCCTCAAGCAACTGTTTATCCAGGCCGTGGAACGGGTTGAAAGCAAACTGGCGGAGCAGGGCGTCGAGGCTGACGTCGGGATTCTGGCCGACCAACGCTTCGGCCAGGACGCGCTGAACGCCGCCAGCGGTCGCGGCTGGTGGATCGCCCGCCCGGTGGAAGTCCAGAACTCACGGCCGCTGGCCTTTGAACACGGGCGCTCGGTGGGCAGCAACCTGATTGCCTGGCCCCGGGAGCAGATCATCAAGTGCCTGGTGCAATTTCACCCCGATGACGAGCCATTGCTGCGCCTGGAACAGGAAGCGCAACTCAAGGCCCTGTATCAGGCGTCCCTGGTCAGCGGCCATGAGCTGCTGCTGGAAGTCGTGCCCCCCAAGGATCACCCGTCCACCTATCCCGACGTGCTCTATCGCAGTCTCAAGCGCCTGTACAACCTGGGCATCTACCCGGCGTGGTGGAAGATCGAGGCGCAGTCGGCCGCAGACTGGAAAAAGCTCGACGAGCTTATCCAGGAGCGCGATCCCTACTGCCGGGGCGTGGTGCTGCTGGGCCTGAACGCTTCCGCCGAATGCCTGGCCGATGGCTTCCAGCAAGCCAGCCAAAGCCAGACCTGCCGCGGGTTCGCCGTGGGTCGCACGATCTTCCAGGAACCGAGCCGAGCCTGGCTGGCGGGGGAGATTGACGATCAAGCCTTGATTGAGCAGGTGCAGTGCATCTTTGAGCAATTGATTAAGGCTTGGCGCAGTTCTCGAAGCTAAACACGCAATCAAATGTGGGAGCGGGCTTGCTCGCGAAAGCGGAGTGTCAGTCGACTGATACATCAACTGAACCACCGCCTTCTCGAGCAAGCCCGCTCCCACATAAAGCAGATCTCAGGCAACTCTGAAAAAACAATAATAGGTGCAGCCATGCCCGCTATCCGAATTGGCATCAACCCGATCTCCTGGAGCAACGACGACCTGCCGGCCCTGGGCGGTGAAACGCCGTTGAGCACGGCCCTCAGCGAAGGCAAGGACATCGGCTACGAAGGCTTTGAACTCAACGGCAAATTCCCCAAGGACGCCAAAGGTGTCGGCGATGTATTGCGCCCCTACGACCTGGCACTGGTCTCCGGCTGGTACTCCAGTCGCCTGGCCCGGCGCTCGGTAGCGGAAGAAATCGAAGCCATCGCCAGCCACGTCGAACTGCTGCGTGAAAACGGCGCCAACGTGTTGGTGTATGGAGAAGTCGCCGATTCGATCCAGGGTTCGCCGGTGCGCCTGATCGAACGCCCGCGTTTTCACAGCGAACAGGCCTGGCAGGAATACGCCGACAAACTCACCGAACTGGCGCGCTTCACCCTGTCCCAGGGCGTGCGCCTGGCCTACCACCACCATATGGGCGCCTACGTCGAATCCCCGGAAGACATCGACCAACTGATGCGCCGCACCGGCCCGGAAGTCGGCCTGCTGTTTGATTCGGGCCACTGCTACATGGGTGGCGGCGAGCCTATCGAGGTGCTGCGCAAACACATCGCCCGCATCTGCCACGTGCACTTCAAGGATGTGCGCAAGCCGGTGGTGCAACTGGCACGCAACCAGATGTGGAGCTTCCCGGATTGCATCGTCAACGGCACCTTCACCGTGCCCGGCGACGGCGATATCGACTTCGCCGCGCTGCTGGACGTGCTGCTGGCCGCCAATTACCAGGGTTGGCTGGTAGTGGAGGCCGAGCAGGATCCTGCCGTGGCGCCGAGCTACATCTATGCGAAGAAGGGTTACGACACCCTGCGCGCACTGTTGAGCGAGAGGACTGGACAATGAGCCTGTTGGTCAAAAGCAGCAAGCGCGGGCAAACCATGGTGGCGCTGGAAGAAGGGCGCCTGGAATACGTGGGCTTCGCCGCCTACCGCCTGAGCCTGGGTGAAACCTTGCCAGTCACCGCCGGCGACAAGGAACTGTGCCTGGTGCTGCTCAGCGGCCGGGTGACTATCCAGGGCGAAGGCTTCAACTGGGAAAACCTCGGTGATCGCCACTCGGTGTTCGAAGACAAGTCGCCCTTCGCCGCTTATTTGCCGCCAGACACCGACGCCCAGGTCACCGCGCTGAGCGACGTGCAAATTGCCGTCTGCGCCGCTCCCGGCTCAACCGACGCAGGTCTGGCACCCCGTCTGATTCGCCCCGAGCAATGCAAGCGCAGCGTACGTGGCAAGGGCGCCAACACCCGCTACGTGTGCGACATCCTGCCCGACAGCGAGCCTGCCCATTCGCTGCTGGTGGTGGAAGTGCGCACACCGTCCGGTCACTCGTCGAGCTACCCGCCCCACAAGCACGACACCGACGATCTGCCGCACCAGAGCTTTCTCGAAGAAACCTACTACCACCAGATCAACCCGCCCCAGGGCTTTGTGTTCCAGCGCGTCTACACCGACGACCGCAGCATCGACCAGGCCATGGCCGTGGAAAACAGCGACCTGGTGGTGGTGCCCAAGGGGTATCACCCCGTCAGCGTGCCGTATGGCTACGAGTCCTACTACCTGAACGTGATGGCCGGCCCCAAGCGCGCCTGGCATTTCCATAACGACCCGCAGCACAGCTGGCTGCTGGATCTTTAAGCACTTTCGACGGAGAACAATAATGAGCAACGCCCCGGTAATTGGCCATTACATCAACGGCCAGGTGCACGACAGCGCCAGTGAGCGTTTCAGCAATGTGTTCAACCCGGCCACCGGCGAAGTCCAGGCCCGCGTCGGGCTGGCCAGCCAGAAGACCGTCGATGAGGCCGTGGCGTCGGCGCTGAAAGCCTTCCCGGCGTGGTCCGAGCAATCATCCCTGCGCCGTTCGCGGGTGCTGTTCAAGTTCAAGGAATTGCTCGACCAGCACCACGATGAGCTGGCTGAAATCATCAGCCGCGAACACGGCAAAGTGTTCTCCGACGCCAAGGGCGAAGTCACCCGTGGTATCGAGATCGTCGAGTTCGCCTGCGGCGCGCCAAACCTGTTGAAAACCGATTTCAGCGACAACATCGGCGGCGGCATCGACAACTGGAACCTGCGTCAGCCACTGGGCGTGTGCGCCGGCATCACCCCGTTCAACTTCCCGGTGATGGTGCCGCTGTGGATGATCCCGCTGGCGCTGGCCACCGGTAACTGCTTCATCCTCAAGCCGTCGGAGCGCGACCCGTCCGCCAGTTTGCTGATGGCCCGCCTGCTGACCGAAGCCGGGCTGCCCGACGGTGTGTTCAACGTGGTGCAGGGTGACAAGAGCGCGGTAGACGGCCTGTTGCAGCACCCGGATATCGAGGCGATTTCGTTCGTCGGTTCCACCCCGATTGCCGAGTACATCCACCAGCAGGCCACCCAGCGCGGCAAGCGTGTGCAGGCATTGGGCGGGGCGAAGAACCATATGATCGTGATGCCCGACGCCGACCTGGATCAGGCGGCTGACGCCTTGATCGGCGCGGCTTATGGCTCGGCCGGCGAGCGCTGCATGGCGATCTCGATTGCCGTGGTGGTGGGCGATGTCGGCGACAGGCTGATCGAAAAACTGCTGCCGCGTATCGACCAGTTGAAGGTCGGCAACGGTATGCAAAAAGACAGCGAGATGGGCCCGCTGGTTACCGCCGAACACAAGGCCAAGGTCGAAGGGTTTATCGACCAGGGCGTGGCCCAGGGCGCGAAGCTGATCGTCGACGGTCGTGGCTTCAAGGTGCCGGGCGCGGAGGGTGGTTTCTTCGTCGGTGCGACCTTGTTCGATAACGTCACCACCGAAATGAGCATCTACCAGCAAGAGATTTTCGGGCCGGTGCTGGGCATCGTGCGGGTGGCGGATTTTGCCAGCGCCATGGCTTTGATCAACGCCCATGAGTTCGGCAACGGCGTGTCGTGCTTTACCAGCGACGGCGGCATTGCCCGTGCCTTTGCCCGCACCATCAAGGTCGGGATGGTCGGCATCAACGTGCCGATTCCGGTGCCGATGGCCTGGCATTCGTTCGGTGGCTGGAAGCGCTCGCTGTTCGGCGACCACCACGCCTATGGCGAAGAAGGCATTCGTTTCTACAGCCGCTACAAGAGCGTCATGCAACGCTGGCCCGACAGCATCGCCAAGGGCCCTGAATTCAGCATGCCAACTGCCAAGTAACGTTTTCGAGTGTGGAGCACAACAATAATGAAGTCGCCTCTACGTTTTGCCCTGAACCGCATGGTCGCCCCCAGCCTTTCCCTGGCGGATTTTATCCAGCTGGCGGTGACCCTGAAATGCGACGCCATCGAGATCCGCAACGACCTCAAGGGCGTCGAGATTGAAGACGGCACCCCTGCCAGCCGCGTGCGCGAATTGTGCGCGGTGCATGGCATCACGGTGCTGTCGATCAACGCGCTGTACCCCTTCGATGTGTGGAATGACGAACGCCGCGCCCAGGCCATCAAGCTGGCGGCCTATGCCCGCGAATGCGGCGCGCAGGCGTTGGTGATGTGCCCGTTGAACGACCGCGCCGACTCGCGCAACGAAGCCCAGCGCGCGGCCGGTTTGCGCACCGCCTTGAGTGAACTGGCGCCGATCCTGCGGGAATACGGGATTCTCGGTTTTGTCGAACCCCTGGGGTTTGAAGAATGCTCCCTGCGCCGCAAGCGCGTGGCAGTGGATGCGATCAAGGCCATCGGCGGGCTGGATGTGTTCCGCGTGGTGCATGACAACTTCCACCACCACCTGGCCAGTGAACATGAGTTCTTCCCCGAACTGACCGGGCTGGTGCATATCTCCGGTGTGGAAGATGCCGACGCACCGCTGAACTCGATCCGCGACGGCCACCGCGTGCTGGTGGGCGAGGCTGACATCCTCGGCAATGCCGCGCAGATCGACACGCTGCTCAGCACCGGCTACAGCGGCCACCTGTCATTCGAACCGTTCGCCGAAAGCGTGCACGGCCTGGCAGATATCAAGCAGGCGTTGGGGGCGAGTATCGCCCACCTGCAGAAACGATAAGGGGCACCTCATGACCACAACCCGATTGACCATGGCCCAGGCCCTGGTGAAGTTTCTGGATAACCAGTACATCGAAGTCGACGGTGTGCAGAGCAAATTTGTCGCGGGCATCTTCACGATTTTCGGCCACGGCAATGTGCTGGGCCTGGGCCAGGCCCTGGAGCAGGACAGCGGCGACCTGGTGGTGCATCAGGGCCGCAACGAACAAGGCATGGCCCACGCGGCGATTGGTTTTGCCAAGCAGCATTTGCGCCGCAAGATCTACGCGTGCTCCTCCTCGGTGGGGCCGGGTGCGGCGAATATGTTGACCGCCGCGGCGACCGCGACCGCCAACCGGATTCCGTTGCTGCTGTTGCCCGGTGATGTCTACGCCAGTCGCCAGCCCGATCCGGTACTGCAACAAATCGAACAGTTCCACGACTTGAGCATCAGCACCAACGACGCGTTTCGTGCGGTCAGCAAATACTGGGACCGCATCAACCGCCCGGAACAGCTGATGACGGCGGCGATCCACGCCATGCGCGTGCTCACCGACCCGGCGGAAACCGGCGCCGTGACCCTGGCCCTGCCGCAGGATGTACAGGGCGAAGCCTGGGATTACCCGGATTACTTCCTGCAAAAACGCGTGCACCGTATCGACCGTCGCCCGGCGACCGAGGCGATGCTGGGGGATGCCGTGGCGGCGTTCAAGGGCAAGCGCAAACCGCTGATCGTGTGTGGTGGCGGGGTCAAATACTCCGGGGCGAATGCCGCGCTGCAAGCCTTCGCCGAGCGCTTCGATATTCCGTTCGCGGAAACCCAGGCGGGCAAGAGTGCGGTGGTTTCAAGCCATCCGCTGAACCTCGGCGGCCTCGGTGAAACCGGCTGCCTGGCGGCAAACCTGCTGGCACCGGAAGCCGACCTGATCATTGGTATCGGCACGCGCTATACCGATTTCACCACCTCGTCGAAGTCACTGTTCAAGCATCCCGAGGTGCAGTTTCTCAACCTCAATATCAGCCCTTGCGATGCACTGAAACTCGATGGCGTGCAGCTGCTGGCGGATGCCAAGGTCGGCCTGGAAGCTCTGGCTGAAGCCCTGGGCGACTATCGTTCCAGCTGGGGCGATCAACCACGGGATGCCAAGGCGCAACTGGACGTCGAGGTCGACCGGATCTACCAGGCGGAATACCAGACTGAAAACTTCGTCCCTGAAATCAACGACCACATGGACCCGGCGGTGCTGTGTGAGTTTATCGAGCTGACCGGTTCATGCCTGACCCAAAGCCGCGTACTCGGTGAGCTCAACGAAGCCCTGGCCGACGACGCAATCATCGTCGCCGCTGCCGGCAGCCTGCCGGGTGACTTGCAGCGCAGCTGGCGCAGCAAGGGCGTCAACACCTACCACGTCGAATACGGTTATTCGTGCATGGGCTACGAGGTCAACGCCGCATTGGGCGTGAAGCTGGCCGAGCCCGAGCGCGAGGTGTACGCACTGGTGGGCGACGGCTCGTACATGATGCTGCACTCGGAGCTGGCCACCTCGATCCAGGAGCGGCGCAAGATCAACGTGGTGCTGCTGGACAACATGACCTTCGGCTGCATCAACAATTTGCAGATGGAACACGGCATGGACAGCTTCGGCACCGAGTTCCGCTTCCGCAACCCCGAGACCGGCAAGCTCGACGGCGGTTTTGTGCCGGTGGACTTCGCCATGAGTGCGGCGGCCTATGGTTGCAAGACCTACAAGGTCAACACCGTGGAGCAGTTGCAGGCGGCGCTGGCCGATGCGCGCACGCAAACCGTGTCGACGCTGATTGATGTCAAGGTCCTGCCGAAAACCATGATCCACAAATACCTGTCGTGGTGGCGCGTCGGTGTGGCGCAGGTGTCCACCAGCGCGCGCACCGATGCGGTGGCCAAACAACTCAATGAACGCCTGGCCAAGGCCCGGCAGTACTAATAACAAGAGGAGTGTTTTCATGTCTTTGAAGTTGGGTGTTATCGGTACTGGCGCCATCGGCCAGGATCACATTCGTCGCTGCAGCCAGACCTTGCTCAACAGCCAGGTGGTGGCCGTGACCGACATCAACCTTGAGCAGGCGGCCAAGGTCGTCGCTGACCTGAAACTCACCGCCGAGGTGTACCCGGACGGCCACGCGCTGATCAATTCGCCGCAGGTCGAGGCGATCCTGGTGACCTCATGGGGCCCGAGCCACGAAGAATTTGTGTTGGCGGCGATTGCGGCCGGCAAACCCGTGTTCTGCGAAAAACCCTTGGCGGTGACTGCCGAAGGCTGCCGCAAGATCGTCGAGGCCGAAGTGGCCCACGGCAAGCGCCTGGTGCAGGTGGGTTTCATGCGTCCGTATGACCAAGGCTATCGCGCCTTGAAAGCCGTGATCGACAGCGGCCAGATCGGCGAGCCGCTGATGCTGCACTGTGCCCACCGCAACCCGAGGGTGGGTGAGAACTACAAGACCGACATGGCGATCACCGACACCCTGATCCACGAGCTGGATGTGTTGCGCTGGTTGCTGGCCGATGACTACGTGTCGGTGCAGGTGGTGTTCCCGCGTAAATCGAGCAAGGCGCTGGCCCATCTGCGTGACCCGCAGATCGTGCTGCTGGAAACCGCCAAGGGCACGCGCATCGATGTGGAAGTGTTTGTGAACTGCCAGTACGGCTACGACATCCAGTGCGAAGTGGTGGGGGAGACCGGTATTGCGAAATTGCCGGAGCCGTCCCAGGTGCAGATGCGCAGCGGGGCCAAGTTGTCGAACGCGATCCTGATGGATTGGAAAGACCGGTTCATCGCGGCGTATGACGTTGAGCTGCAGGCGTTTATCGACGGTGTAAGGGCAGGGCAAGTGGGGGGGCCGTCGGCGTGGGATGGTTTTGCAGCGGCGGTGGCGGCGGATGCGTGTATTGAGGCGCAGAACAGTGGGCAGATTGTGAAAGTGGGCCTGCCACCGCGTCCGCATTTCTACGGCTAATCACAACCCTCACTGATGTAACGCAGTCAGTGTGGGAGCGGGCTTGCTCGCGAATGCGGCCTTTCAGTCAACATTTGCATCGACTGACCCACCGCATTCGCGAGCAAGCCCGCTCCCACATTTGACCGAGTTCCTACCTCAGATTCGGGAGATCTCAAGCATGCGCATCGCATTAGACCCCTACATGTACCGCCACCTGCCCCTCGGCCAAATGGTCGACAAGGCCGCCGAACTCGGCTACCAGCACATCGAACTCTCGCCCCGGGAAGACTTCCTGCCGTTCTACAAGGCCCCCCGGGTCGACCGCGCGCGCATCAAGGAATTTCGCAAGGCCCTGAGCGACGCCGGCGTGCAACTCTCATCCCTGCTGCCCATGTACCACTGGGCCGCCGCCGACGAAGGCCTGCGGGTTGCCGCCGTGCGCAACTGGAAGCGTGCGATCCAGATCGCCGTGGAAATGGACTGCGAGCTGGTCAACACCGAATTCACCGGCCAGTCCGACAACCCGTTGGTGTGCGAAAACCAGTTCATGCGCTCCATGGACGAGCTGATGCCGGAGTTCGAGCGCGAAGGCATCAAGCTGGATATCCAGGCGCATCCGTACGACTTCTGCGAGCGCAACAACGAGTCGGTGGACATCATTCGCGGCCTCGACCGCGACTGGATCAACTACCTCTACGCCGCGCCGCACACCTTCTTCTATGACGACGGCAAGGGCGATATCGCCTCGATGCTCAAGTACGCAGGCTCCAAGCTCAGCCACTTGATCATTGCCGACACTTACAACCACCGCGCTTCGTCCAACCTGCGCTACATCGTCAACCCGCCGGGCGTCACCGCCACCGTGCACCAGCACCTGGACATCGGCCAGGGCGAGGTGAACTGGGAGGCGTTTTTCGGCACTCTGCGGGAAATCAAGTTCGACGGCATTGCCACGGTGTCGGTGTTTGCCTGGGAAGACCGGCCGGATGAGTCCAACCGGATGATGCTGGAGCGGGTGACCCGCGAGTTGTGCTGTTAGACCGTTGTGGCTTGCCCTGTGGCGAGGGAGCTTGCTCCCGCTGGGGTGCGAAGCGCCCCGAAAAGCTTGCGACTGCTACGCAGTCGAGCGGGAGCAAGCTCCCTCGCCACAATTAACCAAGGAGTATTTGTATGCGAATCGGACTGGTTGGATACGGCAAAGGCGGCCGTGTATTTCATGCACCCCTGATAGCCAGCCTGCCGGGGGCGACCTTTGTCGGCGTGGTGACACGGTCACCCGAACGTCGCCAGCAACTGGCGACGGATCACCCCGGAGTGAAGGCCTTCGACAGTATCGGGCAGATCACCGAGGCCGGTGTCGACGTGCTGGTGATCTCCACCACCCTCAAGGGCCGTCCGGCCCTGGTGCTGGAGGCCATCGAACACGGTGTGGCGGTGGTCAGCGACAAACCCTTTGCCAGCAATGCCGAGCAGGCCCAGGCCTTGATCACCGCCGCCGAGCGCCAGGGCGTGCTGCTCAGCGTCTACCAGAACCGGCGCTGGGATTCGGACTTCCTGACCCTGCGCAAGCTGATCGACGCCGGAGCCCTGGGCTCCGTCACCCGCTTTGAATCCCGGGTGGAGCGCTACAACCCGGGCTCGGTGGGCAATGCCAGCGGCGGCGGCTTCCTGCGGGACTTGGGCAGCCACTTGGTGGACCAGGCCATGCAACTGTTCGGCCCGGTGGACCGGGTGTTCGCGCAGTTGCACTACACCGCCGATGAGCGGAGCGTGGACCACGGCTTCTTTGTATCGCTGACCCACGCCAACGGGGTGATTTCACACCTGTGGGGCAGCGCCCTGCAAAACAGCCAGGCCCCGCGGTTTCGGGTGAATGGCACGGCCGGTTGCTACAGCGTCGAAGGGCTGGACGGCCAGGAAGAGGCGTTGCTGGCCGGCAAGACCCCGAAAACCGAAGGCGAGCACTGGGGCGCTGAAGAACATCGACGCTGGGGCTGGTTCGAGCAGGGGCCGGATCGTGAGCGGGTGCCGTCGGAAAAGGGCCGTTGGAATCAGTTCTACAGTCAGCTGCAAAGCGCGGTGGAAGGCCACGGCGAGTTGCCGGTGAACGTCCTGGATGCGCTGGCAACCACCCGCGTACTGGACGCCGCGCGCCTGAGTTCAGAGCGCCAGCAGGTAGTGGAAATGGCGGCTATGGAGCCTCATGGATGAAAAATAGAATAAAATTCTAAAACAGGTTGATATGGAAATTATTTTCCAATAAAGTCATTCCAGGTTGCATAAAGTACGTTCGGACTCGATTCGGGCGACTCGACAAAAACAAGATCAAAACAACCAGGTACCGTCAGATGAAAATCTTCAACGCTGTACTGCGAGTTTTACGTCCTGCCCTCCAGCCACGCGGTCTGCCCCGCGCCCGGCCGTTTTACTTTTCCCTCCTGAATGTCCTGTGCGTCGAAAGCAAGGGTTCCCTGGTGTGCTGCATTCCGGGGGCGCCGATCGTTCGACTGCCGACCGCTTCGCTCTGAAAAACGCAACGTCCACAAAACCAACAAGAAATTGGAGACAGACCGTTCATGAAGACCCCGATCCGTTTTACCGCGCTGGCCCTGTCCATGATGCTCGCCAGTGGTTTCGCCACGGCGGCCGATATCAAGGTGGGCGTGAGCATGTCGGCGTTCGATGACACCTTCCTGACTTACCTGCGCGAGGACATGGACAAGCAAGCCAAGTCCTACCCCAAGGGTGACGGCGTGCAGCTGCAGTTCGAAGACGCCCGCGCCGATGTGGTCAAGCAACTGAGCCAGGTCGAGAACTTTATCAGCCAGAAAGTCGACGCCATCATCGTCAACCCGGTCGACACGGCGTCTACCGCCAATATCAGTAAAGCGGCCCTCGCAGCGGGCATTCCGCTGGTGTACGTCAACCGTCGTCCCGACCAGACGGATCTGCCCAAAGGCATCGTGGCCGTGACCTCCAATGACGTCGAGGCGGGTCGCCTGCAAATGCAGTACATCGCCGAAAAGCTCGGCGGCAAGGGCAAGATCGTGATCCTGCTGGGTGACCTGGCGAACAACTCCACCACCAACCGCACCAAGGGGGTGAAGGAAGTCCTGGCCAAATACCCAGGCATCACCATCGAGCAGGAACAGACCGGCATCTGGCTGCGTGACAAGGGCATGACCCTGGTCAACGACTGGCTGACCCAAGGCCGTGAATTCAACGCGGTGCTGGCCAACAACGACGAGATGGCCATCGGTGCGTCCATGGCGTTGAAGTCGGCGGGCACCAAGCCGGGCACCGTGTTGATCGCCGGGGTGGATGGCACACCGGACGGTTTGAACGCGATTACCAAGGGCGACATGGCCGCGTCGGCGTTCCAGGACGCCAATGGCCAGGCCGTGGGTTCGGTGGAAGCGGCGCGCAAGATGGCCAGGCACGAGCCGGTCGAGCAGAACGTGGTGATCCCGTTCAAGCTGATCACCCCGGACAACGTCAAAGACTTCAAGTAGCCCTTAATAACAACAATAAACCGGCAGGGCAGCCACGGCGGCCCTGCTGACGGAGTACCCGATATGTTTGCTCAAGCGACTGCTTCCCAGCCTCCCGGTATCCAGCCCTTGGTACTGGAAGAACCCTATCTGCTGGAGATCTCCAACATCAGCAAAGGCTTTCCCGGCGTCGTGGCCCTGGCCGATGTGCAGCTGCGGGTGCGCCCCGGCTCGGTGCTGGCGCTGATGGGCGAGAACGGCGCGGGCAAGTCGACACTGATGAAGATCATCGCCGGCATCTATCAGCCCGACGCCGGTGAAATCCGCTTGCGTGGCAAGCCGATCAAATTCGAAACACCGCTGGCGGCGCAGAAGGCCGGGATCGCGATGATCCACCAGGAACTCAACCTGATGCCGCACATGAGCATCGCCGAGAACATCTGGATCGGTCGCGAACAGCTCAACGGCCTGCACATGGTCAACCACCGGGAAATGCACCGCTGCACCGCGCAATTGCTGGAGCGGCTGCGGATCAATCTCGACCCGGAGGAACACGTCGGTAACCTGAGCATTGCCGAGCGGCAGATGGTCGAGATTGCCAAGGCGGTGTCCTATGACTCCGACATCCTGATCATGGATGAACCGACCTCCGCCATTACCGACAAGGAAGTGGCCCACCTGTTTTCGATCATTGCCGACCTCAAGTCCCAGGGCAAAGGCATCATCTACATCACCCATAAAATGAACGAAGTATTCGCCATCGCCGATGAAGTGGCGGTGTTCCGCGATGGCGCCTATATCGGCCTGCAGCGGGCCGACAGCATGGACAGCGACAGCCTGATCTCGATGATGGTGGGGCGTGAGCTGAGCCAGCTGTTCCCGGTGCGCGACAAGCCCATCGGAAATCTGCTGCTGTCGGTGCGCGACCTGCGGCTGGATGGGGTATTCCAGGGCGTGTCGTTCGACCTGCATGCCGGGGAAATTCTCGGTATCGCCGGGCTGATGGGCTCCGGGCGGACCAATGTGGCCGAAACCATTTTCGGCATCACCCCAAGCTCCGGCGGCGAGATCCAGTTGGACGGCAAGACCGTGCGCATCACCGACCCGCACATGGCCATCGAGAAGGGCTTCGCGCTGCTGACCGAAGACCGCAAGCTCAGCGGCCTATTCCCCTGCCTGTCGGTGCTGGAAAACATGGAGATGGCTGTGCTGCCGCATTACTCCGGCAACGGCTTTATCCAGCAAAAAGCCCTGCGTGCCTTGTGTGAAGACATGTGCACCAAGCTGCGGGTGAAAACCCCGTCGCTGGAGCAATGCATCGACACCTTGTCCGGTGGCAACCAGCAAAAAGCCCTGTTGGCCCGCTGGCTGATGACCAACCCACGGCTGCTGATCCTCGACGAACCCACTCGCGGTATCGACGTGGGCGCCAAGGCCGAGATCTACCGGCTGATTTCCTACCTGGCCAGCGAAGGCATGGCGGTGATCATGATTTCCTCGGAGCTGCCCGAGGTGCTGGGCATGAGCGACCGGGTGATGGTGATGCACGAAGGCGACCTGATGGGCACCCTGGACCGCGCGGATGCGACCCAGGAAAAAGTCATGCAACTGGCTTCCGGTATGACGGCGGTCCACTAACGAACAGACGGCGCCGGCCCGTTGTGGCCGGCGCAACGCGATAAAAAAGGTGAGTGGTTATGAACGCGATACTGGAAAGCAAACCCGAGGAAAAGAAGCCCGCTGCGGCGCCGGTCAAGCACCGTCGACGCATGCCCACCGAGCTGAGCATCCTGCTGGTGCTGATTGGCATCGGCCTGGTGTTTGAGTTGTTCGGCTGGATCGTGCGCGACCAGAGCTTCCTGATGAACTCCCAGCGCCTTGTATTGATGATCCTGCAGGTGTCGATCATCGGCCTGCTGGCGATTGGCGTGACCCAGGTGATCATCACTACCGGTATCGATTTGTCCTCGGGCTCGGTGCTGGCTTTGTCGGCGATGATCGCCGCCAGCCTGGCGCAGACTTCCGACTTTTCCCGTGCGGTGTTTCCGTCATTGACTGACCTGCCGGTGTGGATACCGGTGGCGATGGGCCTGGGCGTGGGGCTGCTGGCGGGGGCGATCAACGGCAGTATCATTGCGGTCACCGGGATTCCACCGTTTATTGCGACCCTCGGCATGATGGTCTCGGCCCGTGGCCTGGCGCGTTACTACACCGAAGGCCAGCCGGTGAGCATGCTCTCGGACTCCTACACGGCCATCGGCCACGGCGCGATGCCGGTGGTGATCTTCCTGGTGGTGGCGGTGATCTTCCATATCGCCCTGCGCTACACCAAGTACGGCAAGTACACCTACGCCATCGGCGGCAACATGCAGGCGGCGCGCACCTCGGGCATCAACGTCAAGCGCCACCTGATCATCGTCTACAGCATCGCCGGCCTGCTGGCAGGCCTGGCCGGTGTAGTGGCGTCGGCACGGGCAGCCACCGGGCAGGCTGGCATGGGCATGTCCTATGAGCTGGACGCGATTGCCGCCGCGGTGATCGGCGGCACCAGCCTGGCGGGCGGGGTAGGGCGCATCACCGGCACCGTGATCGGCGCGTTGATTCTCGGCGTGATGGCCAGCGGGTTTACCTTCGTCGGCGTGGATGCGTACATCCAAGACATCATCAAGGGCCTGATCATCGTGGTGGCGGTGGTGATCGACCAATATCGCAACAAGCGCAAACTCAAGCGCTGACACGGTCCTCAAGGCCGCATCGGTCAAAATGTGGGAGCGGGCTTGCTCGCGAAGACGGTGTATCAGTTAAACATTCAGTGACTGACACACTGCCTTCGCGAGCAAGCCCGCTCCCACATTTAACCGTTTGTCTTCTATATAGCTCCACAACACTGAATTTCTTGCTATAAACGCACTCCGATGACCATTCGCCGAGCCCGTCCTGGTGCCTTTGCGGGTTATCTTGGAAAAAATGCCTGTCATTTCAGTTGCTGAGCCCTCAAGTCGGCCTTAGACTGCCGCCCCTCGTAAATTGAGTGCCGGGTGGCGCTTGAAATGGACGGCGCCTTTCCGAGACCTGCAGAGGTCGGCCGGAACGCTCCCTTATTCGCCTTAATGCACGTATTTTTTATAGAGAAATCAATGACAAAGGAAAAGTTGCTGGCCATGCCGGCGGATGACTACATGAATGCCGAGCAGCACGCTTTTTTCGAGAAGTTGTTGCAGGACATGAAAGTGGAACACCACGAGCGCATCGAGCAAAACCGCATCGCCATTGAAAGCCTGGACACCCCGGCAGACCCGGCCGACGCTGCTTCTGTCGAAGAAGAGCGCACCTGGCTGGTGAACGCCATCGACCGCGACCAGCGCATGCTGCCGCAACTTGAGCAGGCCCTGGGCCGTATCAAGGAAGACTCCTTCGGCTGGTGCGATGACAGCGGCGAGCCTATCGGCCTCAAGCGCCTGCTGATCAGCCCGACCACCAAGTACTGCATCGAAGCGCAAGAACGCCACGAGCAAATCGACAAGCACCAGCGTCAAGCCTGATGCGGTGAACTGCTGGAGCCGGGTTACCCGGTTCCCAGCAGAAAACAGCCGTTTCCCCCCGTTTATTGATCTGCTGCAAGCCCCCCACTAAAGGCCCATGGATAATGGCCACATAGTGGCGTCTAATGCAGTCACAATAACGACAAGCAGCGGGGTAACGAACATGGCTGGAGACGGATCTCTCATGGGCGCAGCAGTGTCACCACCCGTGGTGGCGCGACAGTTGCCCGGCTGGTTGACGCCGCTCTTGCAAAGTACCGCCCTGGTGCTGTTGCTGCTGGGCCTGGCGTTCGCCCAACTCTCGATTTACCTGTGCCTGCCGGTGGCCCTGCTACTGATCTGGCTACCTCGCCTGACGCATCGCACCCCCAGCGTTGCCGCGTCCGAAGCCACCGATGCAATCGGCGAGCTGACCCGCGACCTTTCCTACACCACCAGCCATAACGCGCTGTCTGCTGCCGGCGTGGCCTATTCGGTCAAGCAACTGGCGGCCAGGCTGCAATCTCAATTGGGCGCGGCGAAGCAGATCGTCAGCAGTGCCGAAGTGATGATCGGCACCGAGCAGATCACCTCGCAACTGAGCCGCCAGGCCCTCGGTGCGGCCAGCCAGGCCCATCAGCGCAGTACCGAAGGGCGCGAGGTGCTGGCGCAATCCATCACCCGTATGCATCAGCTCAGCCAGCGCGCCAACGACAGCCGTCAATTGATCGAGGCCTTGAGCCAGCGCAGCGAAGAAATCCAGCGCGTCACCCTGGTGATCCAGTCGATCGCCAGCCAGACCAACCTGCTGGCCTTGAACGCGGCGATTGAAGCCGCGCGGGCCGGTGAGCATGGTCGCGGGTTTGCGGTGGTCGCCGACGAGGTGCGTGGCCTGGCCGGGCGAACCGCCACGGCGACCGATGAAGTCGGGGTGATGGTGGCGGATATCCAGCAGCGTACCGCCCAGGTGGTGGAGCAGATCCGGCAATTGTCGGCGGATCTGCAATCCGGTGTAGAGCAGGTGGAGCACGCCGGCGAGCAACTGGACAGCATCGCCAGCCTGGCGGCGGATGTGGAAGGCCAGGTCAATGAAATCGCCCAGGGCACCGACACCAACCGCGCCCAACTCGACAGCCTGTTCCATGCGGTGGAGCAGATGCGCAGCGATTTGACCGTCAGCGACCAGCAGACCCAACAGTTGGCTGCCGCCGCCGTACAAATGGAAGGCCAGGCCGAAACCATCAGTGAACGCCTCGCCGAGGTCGGCCTGGATGACTACCACCAGCGCATCTATGACCTGGCACGCGAAGGCGCGAGCCGCATCGCCGCGCAGTTTGAAGCCGACGTCCTGCAAAACCGCATCAGCCTCGATGACCTGTTCGACCGCAGCTACACCGCCATTCCCAACACGCGGCCAAGCAAGTACCACACGCGTTTTGACGGCTACACCGACCAGGTGCTGCCGGCCATCCAGGAAGCCCTGTTGCCCCGGCATGAGGGCCTGGTATTCGCCATCGCCTGCACGCCACAGGGTTATGTGCCGACCCACAACAAGGCGTTCTCCCAAGCGTTGACCGGCGATGCCCAAGTGGACGCGGTACAAAATCGTACCAAGCGCAAGTTTGAAGACCGCACGGGAATCCGCTGCGGCAGCCACCAGCAGGCGGTGTTGTTGCAGACCTACACCCGCGATACCGGGGAGTTGATGCACGACTTGTCCGTGCCGATCACGGTCAATGGCCGGCATTGGGGCGGCTTGCGCCTGGGCTACAGGCCTGAGGGCCGCTGACCCACGAGGGCGATTGTTGCAGGTAATGCAAGGGAGCTATTCCGGGGATAGCTTTTTCCAACTGGAAGAAAACCGTAGCATGGCGAACATTGTTAGCCAGCTAACTAATTTTCCGGAGGCGCTCCATGCAAACCAAAGTCGATGTGGCTGTGATGATTGGCAGTGGCGTACCGCCCACCCTGCGTGCGCTGGGGCAAAAGGCCTGTTGGGTAGTGTTGCTCAATGGCGAGCAGCGCGGCACGGCGTTCGCCAGCCGCGATGAGGCTGAAGAGTGCAGGGCCGCCTGGGAGGCGCTGTTGCACCTGGAGCAGTCAGACAGCCTGCATTGAAGGCTCAGGGTTGCTGGTGCAGGCGCTGGTTCAGTTCGTCGACCGCGATCGCCCAGACTGCGTCTTCACGCAGTTCATCCTTAAGGAATTGGGCTTGTTGCGGTGACCAGAAATCCGCGTCAATCAGCTTTACGTCATTGGGCAGGGTGTGTTTGCCGATAAAATCGTCAATCCCTTCGGGTGACGAATCTTCTCCAAGTTGTTCAAACAGGTCTTCGAGGGTGTAGGTCTGCGCTTCCATATCGTTCTCCATGCGGGCTGATCATCGTATGCATGGGAGGGTTGTTGCGGGACAGAGTTCGATCGGATTGTCGCGCCGGGTAATCAGGAGGTCAGCGCGCCGGAATCAACGGCGGCCTTAAGGGCTTTTGCGGCTTCCTTGGCAGCCGTGTTGGCAGCGTCTACGGTTTTGAACCAGCGGTCCTTTTCTACCTGGTGAGTCGTCACGGTGGTCAGGGGAGCCTTGGCCCGCATCACAATCACGGCCTGGAACTCACCGTCTACTTCCCTGGCTTCGCCATGGATGAAAAATTCGCCAATATCAAATTCCGTCACGTATAGCCTTCCCTTGGAGGTAATTGCGCTGATGAAACCTGAACCGCAAGGGCACAAATCTCAATGGACGGACCAGTATGGCAGTTGTTACGCGCTGGCGGCGCAGTAAAGTCAACCAGATGACGAAACGCCAGCCGCGCCTCAGCCGTGTGGCGCTTGCAGGATGGCTTCCAGCTGTCGGGCCAGTTCGCAGGCCTGGCTATGGCCGCTGCGAAAACCTTTGATCCGCCCACTGGGCACTTCAAGGATATGGAAAAAGTTTCTCCCGGCGGGGACTACCCGATAGAGCGCCGAATGCAGGCAACTGTCGTGGGTGTATAGGGAGTAGAATTGCCCGTCATCGATAAAAGATGAACCTGTGTTCGAAGGTGTGGCAATCGGTTGAGGTCGTTGCATAATCAGCTCCTGTCGATCGACATTGCGTACCCGCTTGCAGTATTTCGAGTGGTTTTGACCCGTGTTGCTGTTTTAGTATTGTCGTCAGTGTCCGGCGTCCGGTTCCATCCAAAGCATTAGTTTCTGTGTTGGATGTCGGAAACTGCATTTTTTAAAGGGTTATTGTCTGAAGTGGGTCGGCCAGTATTCTCTGGTCGTTAAACCTGTGATTTCCTGCAACGCCTGGCGACCTGCGTAAGGTGCGTCGGGCACGCCTGTACTAGTCTCATGGCCTGGCAGCGTGATCTTCTTCAGTTTTTATCAGTGGATTTGTTGTGTGATCGTGCCGTTTCCGGCCGTTTTTTTGTGCTGCCCGCTTGGGCGGACAGCACCCTTTTGATGTGGGGGCGTTTCCTTGGCAGTCAGTAATCTGGATATGCACGCGTTATTCGTGCTGGGTGATTTGCGCGCAAAGTTGGTCAAGCAGTTTCAATCCCGTTTCGTCTACGTCACTGAGCAGACACCTGAAGGTATCTACATCGCCGAGATCGATACCGAAGCGGCATTGGTGGTGGACGACAAGCCGCGCCTGGAACTCAAGGTCGGTGATCATTTCCGGGCCGCTGTATTGCCCAGCCGCGAAGGCGGCAAGTTCGAACTGAAGTTTCGCGATATCAAGTTGACGGTGTATGGCCTGGGCGATTACGCCTTTGTGTCCTCGGCCGAAGGCCAGGGCATCGTGTTCAAGGAAGGCCACAGCGTGATGCTGGTGTTTGCCGCCAATGAGCAGTTGGTAGAAGGCCTGACCAAGACCCTGAAGGCCGTCACCGGCAAGGCCGCCAAATGGCGCAAGGGTGAACTCGTGACCTTCAAGGCCAGCGAGTAATGAGCCAGGGTAGGGCACAGTTCCACGAGCAGCACCTGCTCGATGCCCAAGCCACGGCGGCTCAATTGTTTGCCCGCAAGGCCGAGTTGCAGGGCGCCTGGTTGAGCTGGGTCGCCGGCCAACTGTATGAACTCAAGCCCGCCGAATTCGCCAGCATGGTGCGCCGCGAGTTGCAGCGGCTGAACAATCCTGCGTAAAAACCGGCAACCTGCCATGTTCCCCGGAACCTCTACTACAGTTGAGTTGACTTAAGTATTCAGAGGCTTCGCGGTGTTACAGCAAAGCCATTCGCGATTGCTGTAAGGCATGAGGTGCAAAGCATGAAAGGAATTCGAGCACTGTTGGCAGCCTCACTGACGACCCTGAGTCTGTCGGTGGCGTCGCTGCCGGTATCAGCGGCCCAGGCGCCGATTCATTTTGCCGACCTGAACTGGGAAAGCGGCAGCCTGATCACCGAGGTGCTGCGGGTGATTGTCGAAAAGGGCTATGACTTGCCCACCGACACCTTGCCCGGCACCACCATCACCCTGGAAACCGCCCTGGCGAAAAACGACATCCAGGTGATCGGCGAAGAGTGGGCCGGCCGCAGCCCGGTGTGGGTCAAGGCCGAGGCCGAAGGCAAAGTGGTGGGCCTTGGGGATATCGTCAAGGGCGCCACTGAAGGCTGGTGGGTGCCGGAGTACGTGGTCAAGGGCGACCCGGCCAAAGGCATCAAGCCCCTCGCGCCGGACCTGCGCAGCGTGAAGGATCTGGCGCGCTACAAGGACGTGTTCAAGGACCCGGAAGCACCGAGCAAGGGCCGTTTCCTCAATAGCCCGATTGGCTGGACCTCGGAAGTGGTCAACAAGCAAAAGCTCAAGGCCTATGGGCTTGACGACAGCTATGTGAATTTCCGCAGTGGTTCTGGTGCTGCGCTGGATGCCGAGATTGCTTCCTCGATCCGTCGGGGCAAGCCGGTGCTGTTCTATTACTGGTCGCCTACACCGTTGATGGGGCGCTACAAGCTGATCCAGCTGGAAGAGCCACCATTTGATGCCGAGGCGTGGAAAACGCTGACCGATGCAGACAATCCTGACCCGAAACCTACACGTTCCCTGGCCTCCAAGCTGAGCATCGGTGTGTCCACGCCGTTCCAGAAGGAGCATCCGCAGATCGCCGAGTTCTTTGCCAAGGTCGACTTTCCGATCGAGCCGCTGAACAAGGCGCTGGCCGAAATGAGCGAGAAGCACAGCCAGCCGCGAGAGGTCGCCCAGGCATTTCTCAAGGATCATCCGGAAGTCTGGAAGGCGTGGCTGACTGAGGATGTGGCGCAGAAGGTCGAAGCCAGCCTGAAGTAACACCGATATAACAGCCCGATTGCGATCAAAAATGTGGGAGCGGGCTTGCTCGCGAAAGCGGTTTTTCAGCCAACATTTGTATTGACTGACTCACCGCTTTCGCGAGCAAGCCCGCTCCCACACTGACCTCATTCTTGCCTTGAAACTTGCTGGGCTTTAGAACTTCGTCTGCACCGCCAGCTCAAACGTCCTCGGCGACCCCAGGTAATACGCCGGCGACACATGGGCAAACTCGGCGTACACCTCATTGGTCAGGTTGCGCACCCGGCCCGTCACGGAGGTGTGTTGATCCACCTTGTAAGTCAAAAACGTCCCGAACAAGGTATAGGCCGGCACCGTCAGGGTGTTGGCGTTATCGGCGTACACCGACGCCACATACCGCGCATCCACACCTCCTTGCCAATCCTCCGCAAAGTCATAGGTCAGCCACAGATTACCCACCTGCCTGGGCACATTGGTCGGCGTATTGCCCTTGCGCGACACCACGGCACCGCTGGCGGTTTTCTCGTTGAAGTCCTCGTATTCGGCATCGACCCACGCATAGTTGCCCTCCAGCAATAGCTTGGGCGTGACCCGCAACGAACTGGCCAGCTCGATACCCTTGGACGTCTGCGCGCCCACCGGAATGCTATTGGTCGGGTCCAGCGGGTCGGTGACGGCGAAGTCCTTGCGCTCGATCCGGTAGGCGGCCACCGTGGCGGAGCCGCGACCGTCCATGTAATCGAACTTGCTGCCCACTTCCCATTGCTTGCCGGTGGACACATCGAACACCTGGGTGGTGCTGCTCGGCTGTTCGGCAGCGGTGCTGTATTGCACGTAGACATTGGCTTGCGGGATGAACTGATACGTCAGGCCAATCCGCCCGGTCACCGGCTCCCAACTGCGTTTGACATGCCGCGGATTGCTGGCGGTGATATCCCGGTGGTTGGTGACTTCGAGGTCAATCGCGTCGTAGCGCAGGCCGGTGAGCAACGACAACTTGTCGGTCAGGCCCAGGCGGTTCTCAAGGAACAATGCCTTGGTGGTGACGGCGTTGGTCTTGTCCGGATCGAAGCCGGGCTTGGTGCCCGGGATGTCATAGAAATGCCCGGGATCATAGTTGTTCGGGTCCACCGTACTGTTGCCTGCCACATTCAACGGATTGTTGGTGGTGCTGTTGACCCTGTACTCAAAGCCGCCCGACCACGTGGTACTCAAGCCGAAGAACGTGTCGTCATGGCGCAGCTCGAACTGGTTGCCGTTCTGCTCACCCTGGTGCCGTACCTGATAGGCCGTCGAGCGATTCACCGCGCTGTTATCAGCGTTGTACTGGTAGGTTTCCAGGTTGCGATAGTCGCGCTGGCTGTCGAGGTGATAGAGGGTATTTTTCAGCGTGGTGCTGTCATTGATCCGGTAGTCGATGATCGAGCGCACCCAGATCGTGCGTTGCTCATAACGACCGTCGGCCACGTTGTAGTTGTTGAAGCGGTTGTGTTTGTCGATCTTCAACTCGCCCGACTTCGGGTTGAGCACCGGTGTGCCCCAGTAGGGGCTGTCCTCGTGTTCGTCCTGATATTCCAGGGCCAGGGTGTGGGACAGGTTCGGGGTGAAATCACTCAGCAGGGAAAACGCCACGCTCCAGGCATCGCGCTGTTGGCGATCGATATAGGTGTGGTTGGTGTTGCGGCTTACGTCCAGGCGCGCGTAATGCTGGACCTCGGCGCCCGGCTCGGTCAGGGCGTGGTTCAGGCCGAAGGCCATTCCGGCAGTGTCGTAGCTGCCATAGGTGAGCTGACCTTCGGCGGCCTGTTCCTCACGGGTGGCCAGCTTGGTCACGTAGTTCAGCGAACCACCGACGGAGCCGGCGCCGTTGATCAGCGAGGAGGGCCCGCCCACCAGTTCGACCCGGTCATAAATCCACGCATCCACGGGGCGAGCCAGGCCGCCGGACACCGCGACGCCATTGAACATCTGGGTAATCTGGCTGCTGGTAAACCCTCGATAGGAAATGAAACCGCCAAACCCCGGCGGCGCGCTGGCGTTGACCCCGGGCAGGGTATTGGCCGCGTCCTGGAAGGTCTTGGCGCCTCGGCGCTCGATGTCATTGCGGTTGGCAATGCTGATGGACGCCGGGGTTTCCCGCACGCTCAGCCCCAGGCGCGAGGCCATGCCACTGGACTGATCCAGCGCCAGGCCGGCATCACCGATTTGCTCGCCTTCAATGGTGGTCGTTGCCAGCTCAATCGCCCAGGTGCTGACAGGCAGGCAGCCGAACAGGCCCGCCAAAAGGGGTAAATGTTTCATGGTTGAATCCTGAAAAACTTGGCTTGAAAACAACCCAGTGCCGTCCGCACTCCCGGGGGAGGCAGCCGCGTGGGCCAATCAGAAAAGCGCAGGTATCAGGCGAAGGCGGGCGGGGCGCGCGGATTAGCCGCAGGCCAGGTGAAGCGGGCAGGGATGTCGGCACTGGCAACGATGGCGGGCGGCGGCGCATGGGGTTGCGGAAGCACCGCCACGTTGAGGCTGGAGTTGAGCGCCGGGCCCATGCCGCCGGTGGAGCACAGCGGGCAACCGAAGGCTTTCGAGAGCGTGGGCAGGGATTCATCGGTGGACTTGTAAGGCGCCGGCGCCTGGGTGCGCGGGTCCACCGTACAGAACTGGCCGCCGATGCCGTTGAGCTGCATCCCGACCATTTGCCCGTGGCCGATGCTGCAGGCGAACACATTGAACAGGACGCAGCAGTAGAGCATCCAGGCAATGAGCGAGCGGTCGGTACGGGCGAGTTTCATGGGGCGGCACTTTACCATCAGCCGCCGACGAATTGCCTGCAAAAAATCTCAAGAGGGCTATCCTCTCTCGGACTTTTCCAAGGATATCCAGCCATGAGCTTTTTAGTCGCGCGATGGATCGTCGGGGTTTTTGGCTTTATCAGCCTGGTGCATTTGTACTGGGCGGCCGGCGGCAAATTGGGTGTGACGGCGGCTATTCCGCAGCTGCCGGGTGAATTCGCCAGCGGGCCGCGACCGGCGTTCAAGCCGTCGGCACTGGGAACGTTGCTGGTGGGTGTGGGGTTGGTGGCGATTGCGGTGTTGGTGTGTTTGCGGGCCGGGCTGTATTTCGAGCCGGTGTCCAACCATGCGTTGCAGTGGGGGATTAGTGCAGTAGCACTGGTGATGTTTGCCCGGGCGATTGGGGATTCAGAGCTGGTGGGTTTTTTCAAGAAGGTCGGCGGGTCGCGGTTTGCGCGGCTGGATACGTTTTTTTACTCGCCGCTGTGTTTGGTGTTGGGGGCGGGGTTGTTGGTGGTGGCGTGGAGTTGAGGGGGAGTGTTTACCGCGAAAGAGTGAGTTTTACGCTGGGTAAACTCGAATGTTCGCCTGGCGACAGCTGGTCAGGGGGTGAGCAGGGTCAAGGATTCAGGAAGTATAGGTTGGACATGGAGTCAGTGATTTTTTGTGCTTTTCCTTGCGCTACATAATTATTGAATTCTAGTTTGAGAGTGTTCTGGTTGGTGTACTTTTTGTACCGGTGTGGTACTTCGCATGCGTAAATGTAAAGCCGCCACGGGTCGAAGCCGTCCACTCTTTCGTCTGGGCCATAGTCGAAATCGATACATACTCCGGAAAAATCGACTCTGCAGCCAATTCCGTGTAGTTCGTAGGAGATGTTGTCAGTGATCCTCCCGCGTTGCGGGATTTCTTTGCTGCGCCATAGCTGGAGTATGTTTTTTGTTCCGAATGTGCGCTCAAGTAAATCAGTCGCTCTTTTCACCTGATATAGATATTCGTGGATCAAATTCTCCAGGTTGTTCTTTTTCATCGTCTCGGCCTTTCTAACCTATCAAGTCCAACAGCATTCGAAGCGTTTATTACGTCATCTTTACTTTTGAGCGTTCCCTTATGGCTATTTAGGTTCTCTATCAATTTTATGGTGACTGGCGTATTTGTCCGTCTTGCCGCTGAGGCTCGGTGGTGCCCGTCGATAATATAGCGCTGCCCGTTCACCTCGACCACGTCGATAGGCTCATTTGTGTCGTAACCCTTGCTCCGCATGCTGAGGGAGATTTCGTCGACTCGCTTGGTTGATCTTTTCCCCTCGATACTATGCGTTCGATTCAAGCTTTCCGCATCAACTCCTCTAATAACTGGCGCCGAAGGTACACCTTCATCGGCTTTTACTTTTCTAGCAGGATCGTTATCAACGGCTTTCGGCTTACATCCATCGCCACCCGGGCAGGTGTTCAATCCAAGCGGGTCAACCCATCCCGTCGGGTTGGGCACATATTGGTAGCCGTTCAGCCCACCCGGCAGCTTCACGGGGTCGGGCGTCAGATAACGACCAATATCCGGATTATAGTAGCGATGTCGGTTGTAGTGCAGCCCGCTTTCCGGGTCGAAGTATTGGCCCTGGAAGCGCAGCGGGTTGGTGAGGGTGTTGACGTCCGGCTTCGCGATTTGGCCGTAGGCGCGGTAGTGCGCGGACCAGACAATTTCGCCGTCGGGTGCGGTGAGTTCTTGTGGGGTGCCGAGGTGGTCGAGTTGGTAGTGGAAGGGTTTTGCGTCTTCCGGGCTGTAGCCTTTGAGCAGCGCTAGCGGGCGGAAGCTGTTGGGTTCGTAGATATAGCTTTGGTGGTTATCAGTGCTGTGTTCGGCGATTAATGTTTCGCCTTGCCAGAAGAACTCGGTGGTCTGACCGTTGAGGGTTTTGGCGATACGCCGTCCAAACGGGTCGTAGCGATATGTGGCCTCGGTGCCGTCCGGCTGGGTGACGCTGATCAGGCGATGCTGACAGTCGTAGCGGTATTCGGTAACCAACTGTTGAGCCCGGCCCCGGCGTTCGCGCAGCAGATTGCCGAAAGCGTCGTAGTCGTAGTGACGGTCGCCTTGCATCAACAGGCGATTGCCTTTGACGACGCTGGGCCCTACGCGGTCTTGCATCAGCAGGTTGCCCGCCGGGTCGTGGACGAAGCGTTCCTGCAGGTCGTGCGAGTGGTTGGCGCGGGTCAGGCGGTCGAGTGGGTCGTAGTGGTAGTCGTGTTGGCCTTTGCGGGTGTCGAGGATGCGGGTCAGGTTGCCGCGTTTGTCGTAGTTGTATTGGCGGCGCTGGTAGCGTTGTTCCTGTTGGGTGATGGCGTGGGCGTGCAGGCGGCCCTGGTCGTCATAGTGGTAGTGGCTGAGGAGTTGGCCCTGCTGGCGTTGGTGTTCGCGGCCGGATTTGAACAGGTGCGAGGTGAGCAGGTTACCGTTGAGTTCGACGGTGGCGAGGTCGCCGCCTTTGTCGTGGTGAAAGGTGAGGCGGTTGTTATCCGGAAGGCGTAGTTTTTCGAGTTGGCCGCATTCGTCGTATCCATAGCGCAACGTGCCCCAGCCCTGGTGTTCGGCGGTGAGGCGGTTTTGCAGGTCGTATTCGTAATGCAGCGGCCAATGACCGTCGTCGACGCTGAGGAGATTGCCGAGGCGGTCGTAGGTGTAATCGACAATGCTGCGGTCGGGCAGGGTTTTTCTTACGAGGCGACCGGCAGCATCGCGCGCATAACCGGTAACCAACTGACTGCCGTCATCGCCGTATTCGGTCTTTTCCAGCAGATGCCCGGCGAGGTCGTAGGCATAGGCGGTGCGGCGGCCATCAAACCCGGTTTCCTGCTGGATCAGGCCGTTGGCGTGATAGTCGAGCCGATAGGTTTCGCCGACCTCGTTTTCAATCTCGGTCAGTAACAGCCGAACATTGTCATAACGGTATTTAAGCTGTGTACCGTCGGGGTTAATCCGACGGCTGATCAGGTGCAAACCATCGGCGTATTCGTAGCGGGTGACGCGGCCCAACTCGTCGCGCTCAGCAGTGATTTTTCCGTACGGGTTGTAGCTGAATTCGCGTGTGGCCCCGTCAGGCTGAATCACTTTCAGCAAACGACCTACGGCGTCCCACTGGTAGTGGGTCAGCGCGCCATGCTCATCCTCGCAAGCAACCTGCCGCCCCAGGTCGTCGTAGCGATAGTGCCTTACGCCACCATTCGCCAGCTTCTCCTCAATGAGCTGACCACGTTCGTCCCAGATCAGCCGCTGGCTGCTGTTGTCCGGATACCAGACGCCGCTGAGCTTTCCGTGTTGGGTGTAGGTGTATTCGGTGTAATTGCCGTCCGGATCAGTCTTGCGAGTGATATCGCCTTGATCGTTACGCTGGTATTTCCACACCGCGTCACCACGGCGCACAACCCGTACGAACCCGTTGTCATGCTCGTAGGACGTCGGCGTATCGTCCCCGGGAAACAGCGCAATCAACCGACCGGCTTCGTCGTACTGATAGGCCGTCACCGCCCCCAGCGGATTCTGCTCGACCGTCAGCCGGCCTTTTTCGTCGTAGGATTTGAAGTGCTGCGCGCCGTCCGGATCGATCCGCTGCACCAGCCGTGCGCGCTGGTCGTGTACGTAGACTTCCTGGCTGCCATCGGCGTTGTGCACGGTGACCGTGCCGTTGTCGTCCCACACATACCGCGTGTCCATCTGCGAAAAGCTGGCCCAGTGCCGGACGCACCTTGCCGCCTTGCCGGACCGTTCCCACTCCCAGAAGAAACTCGCCCCACCGGCCAGTTCCCGCTCCAGGATCACCTGCTGATCGTCGTACCGATAACGCTCGCTTTCGCCGACAGCGTTGGTCGCCTCAACCAACCGCCAGGCATCGTCGTACGTGTAGGAAACAACGTTCTGTTCGGTGACCCAGCCCGGCTCCCGCTGCACCTGATAGTCGACGGCAACGATATGGCCGTGCTCATACCGCAGCAGCAATCCCTGGCCAACATGGTTATCGATCCGCTGAATCCGCCCTGAATAATCGCGGGCAATGCGCAGCCGGTTGTCGTAAGCGTCACTGATCGCCGTCAGCACACCGTCACGGAAGTGGTAGAAAAGCGACGCCTGAGCCAGCACCCATTCATCCGGCAAAGCACCCAGATAAATCGCCGCTTCCGCCAGGCTATTGGTGATCGCCGGCCGTGCAGCAGAGGGCAGGGGAAAGGTGGTGCTGCGGTTCTCGTGATCGGTCCACACCACCGATTCGCCGCTCACCACCAAGCGCTGCGCCAGCGCATGACTCCAGCCAAACCCCAACCCGCAATCCACTTCCACGGCACTGCTGCGATACAACCGCGTCCAGGCAAATGGCAG